>JBBSFG010000067.1:0-13796 GCA_038238965.1 Candidatus Acidiferrales bacterium
AGTACATTCCATCGCTGAGCAGTTCACATCAATCAGTGGTTCCATCTCTTCCTCCTGAACAGATAAAAAAACTTTACGGCTGTCTCCCCACGCGTTTTTCTATCGCGCGAAGCGCTGAATCAAGATTGCTTGTGCACCGGCTTTCATGCCGCGCTGGCTTGCTCCTCCCAACGTCCTCTTTTTGCCGCGCGGGCTCATCAAGTTGCTTGCGCGGCGACTCCCTTGGAATACCGAGGGGGCTGCCCCGGTCGTAAACTCCACAGTCCGCGCGCCGAGAGTACGAAGGTGAAGCCCCCGAGCGCGCCGAGCGCCCAGAGTGTCCAGACGAAGAAGAAGCCGCCGGTGGACTTGGCGATCTCGCCGTAATGTGCCCCCCTCATGTGGATGACGGGCATGCCTGCCGCGAACAACCCGACGAGCAGCATGATGACGTACCCCGATCGCCGTTCGGCGAGCACCAGCGTCCCGTACAGCAACACCACGAGAACGGCCAACGCAGTGTTTGAGGGCCCGGCCTTCGATATCCCACGGACGATGTCGTCCGAAACGTGAAGCGTCAGCAAGAGGATCGAGAGCAGGGACGCGATGATTAAAATACCGTTGTGTTTCATCGGATATTCTCCTTGTTAGATTTCTGCGTGCCTCTCAGTGAGTCACATGATCGGTTGACAGTGCTGCGCTGGCCTGCTCCTTCCATCGTTGTTCGTTCACGCCGAACACGAGGAGCCACAGCATTAGCGATGCGGCCCCGAGGACGCCGAGGACGGCAATGTAGGGGAACAGACGGTATCCCAGCGGCATATACAGGAAGGTCAGCCAACCTACGCCCGCAACCACCGAAAACACGCCCAAAATCCGCGGTAGGAAGGTGGACCTGATAATGAGGTAGCCCGTCAGGGGCGCATAGAATCCGAAAAATACCAAGGCGATCGCGGCGCCATGGTCATTCACCCTAAGAAAGAGGAGCGCCAGCGCCTGCAATTGTTCCCTGCTGAATACGCTCAAGTAGTGCGCGCCTCCCAAGATGAACAAGGGGGCGATGAAAAAGAGGCGGCTAATAGTCTTGATGATGCAACCGGTGAGGCCTAAAAACGCGGCAACCAAAGAGACGCTCCTGCCCGCCGGCTTAAGCAAGTCATAAAAGAGGGCTGTCATAGTGATCTGGCAGGCCATTTCGATGAGGTAGACTGCGAAACCCAACTGAAACAAGCCCCTGTGTGTCAGTATGTTCGTCGCCGTAGCCGCTGCGTCGCCGTCCACCACGAGGCTGCCGCTCACGAAACCCTGGGCAAATATTCCCGTCACCATGGCGAGGAGATAAAAGGCACCGGTAATCCTGGCCTTGAGACGCGGCGACGTTTCTGCAATTCGTTCCATCATTTCAGTAGTGCCCCAATTCGTTTTTCCTTACACCAGGGACTGAATCAAGCGAGCATCGAATCATATTGGTTCGCGGTATCGCCGCAACCGCACCGTTGCGGCGAGGAATATCGCGGCGACCGCTAAGCCGATCCACAGCCCCGGCGTGCTGAAGAATTGCGCCGCTGTGAGCCCCGAGATCATTTCCATCAGGTTTCCGCCACGCGCAGTGCTGACAGGCTCCGGTCCAGTCAAGCGGTACCGCAGCATGGCGAGGAAATGCGAAGTTCCGAAGGCAATTTTCTCGACTCCCCAGACCACGAACGGCGGCAAGAACGCCCATAGAAATGGCGCGCGTGGCGCCCAGGCGGAAACCAGCAGCAACCAGCCGTAGATGGGCGCGTACCAGAGGCCATGAACGGTCAGAAAGTGGTAGAGGAGCATGGAGGACATGTGCAAGAACGACATCCGCGACCAGAGCGTCCCGGAAGTCATGCCGCCACCCATTCGGACTGCGCTGCTCAGCAGCAGCATGACGAATTGCGTAACAACAGCGATGGCGAAGCTGAGAAGCGGCAGAATGATCACGGGAATGGCGAACTTCGAGAGCACCGTGGTGAGGTCGGAAACTGGCAGCGACTTCCAGAACAGGATGCTGCGGTCGCGGCGCTCTCCGTACAGCGCGTCGAGCGAGTAGAAAATCCCGACGATAAAAGCCGTTCCCATGATTAGAGCGGCCGCCAGTGCGTTTGGTGTGTCGAGTCCCTCGTGCCGGTGCACCGGGCTGAGCGTCAAGCCGGTCAAGAACGCCAACAAAAAAACCACGGCGGCTGCCAGCGGCGCGATATAAATCGAACGGTGCTCCCACAATTCGCGCCGCACCGCCCAATACATGCTTCGGCCGGTGGTGATGACCGCGGGCGCGGTTGCTGGCGATCCAAGGGGAGTTCCGGGCACGGCGCTTGCTGGAGTACTCATCGAGCCCCTCCTTGGGCCGGGCCGCTTTGATTGCTAAGCACGGCAACAAACAAGTCGGCGATGCTCGGGGTTCGCGTGTCGCCCAGTGCGGCGAGTTGCTGGCGTTCGACACCATCGAATAGCAGGATGCTGCGCCCGAACACCTGGCGTTCGTGTATCGGTTTCAGCGCTCGCGCCGCGGCGAGTTGCTCGGGATTCACCATCACTTCCACATAGCGCGATTCGAATTCATCCATGCTGCAATTGAAGGCGATGCGGCCGCGGTTGATGAACATCACATCGGTCAGCACGTCCTGAATCTCTTCCACTTGATGGGTGGTCACCACGATGGTGCGGCTTTTATCGAAGTAGTCATTCAGCAGCGAATCGTAAAACTGCTTGCGATACAGAATATCCAGGCCCAGCGTCGGCTCGTCCAGCACCAGTAATTTGGCGTCAATGGCCATGACCAGAGCGAGGTGCAATTGCGCGACCATGCCCTTGGACAATTCCCGCACCTTGCTGGCGCGCCGGATGCTGGTCTTGTCGAGAAAGCCTTCCGCCTTCGCACGGTCGAATCGCGGATGCACGCCGGCGAAGTAATCGAGAGCCTGCCACACGCGCATCCAGCGCGGCAGCACCGCGACATCGGCAATGAAGCATGCATCGCGCATAAGCTGATCGCGCTCAGTCCACGGGTCGCGTCCGAGCACCCGCAGTTCTCCCTGATACGGGGTGAGGCCGAGAATTGCGTTGAAGACGGTCGTCTTGCCCGCGCCGTTGGGGCCGATGAGGCCGAGGATGCGGCCCTCTTCCACACGCAAATCGATCCCGTCCACCGCGATCGTTGTTCCGAACGCCTTGCGGAGACCACGTGCTTCTATGCATGCCATGCCTTTAGCGCTCCTCTTTGCGGGGCTTCGACTCGGCGGTTTTCGACTGTGCGCCATCGGGTGACGACCTGCGTTTTGCGGCGGCATCCAGTTCTTCCGGTTTCAGGCCGAGCCGTTGAATGGTTGCGTGGACCCGGGGCCATTCTTCCGCAAGAAACTTCTGGCGTTCGCCCTGCAGCAACAGCTTGCGCGCGCCGGTATTGATGAACATGCCCAGGCCTCGCTTGCTCTCTACCAGTCCTTCATCCACCAGTTGTTGATAGCCCTTCAGAACCGTGAGCGGATTGACACGATATTCGGCCGCGACATTGCGCACTGAGGGCAGCGGATCGCCTTCCTTGAGCACTCCGTCGAGAATCATCGCGACGACGCGGTCGCGAAGTTGGCGGTAAATCGGCTGGCTGTCATTCCACTCACGACCCATCGGTTCCTGTTATCCCTTCCTGGAGACGCGCGTGTGTTACTTTGCGCGCTGCAGGTCCATGCGTGCGTGCACCGGCTTGTCACCCGGCATCATGTACGTCCACTCTTCGGTGTGGTGGTCGGCGTCGACGATGGTGAACACTCCGTGGTGCATGTGTCCGAACTTATTGCTGCCGGAAAGGTCGGCAAAATCGAATTCCAGCGTCTTCCCGTCCGGCGACATTTTGCCGGTCATGCGCGGCCGGTTTCCCGCGTCACAATAGTGGATCAGCGTAAGCCGGTTCGCGTCGGCATCAACATACAACATCGTGACCGGATGGTCGTATTTTGTGGCGTCCAGCGGCGTTCCCGCCTCCTGAATCTCGTGCACCAGCACGTTTCCCCGCGACGTCACGCGCATCGAGATGTGCACCGGCTTGATGTCTACTTTCGCTGTTACCGGCATGTCGGTTTTCACGGAGCCTTCCCAATCCCCCGCAAGGGTTTTCATGGCGTCGAAGGAAGTCTGCGCCTCGGACTTTGGCGCGGGAGACTTGGGCTCAGCCATGTTGTGCGCGTCGGATTGCGCAAAAGCCACCGTGGCAATCGGCATCAAAGCAATGGACAACAAAATACGAAGGCATTTCATATTTATTTCTCCTTAGAAATTCATTTTCTGCTCATTTCGGGACGGGATGGTCGCTGACCCATTGACTGGCGATCAGTCAGCCTCATCTATCCCACGACAGTGTTATAGTTAACTATAACACCAAACCACATGTCAAGCACCTTCTCATCTTCATCCCCCGACGCAACTCACATACGGCAAAGTATTCTCGTGGCATTTGGCTCAAGCAAGCGATGGTAGGTCGGATCCTCAGAGTACGCGGGCGAAACCCGCGTTAGTATCGTCGCTCGCAAAATGAAAAAGGGCATTCGTAAGAATGCCCTTTGGTGAAATTGCTGATAAAAGTGCCGCCGACTGACTAGGAGGTCTGCGGCGGCGGATTCTCCGCGCGCTTTTGCTTGATCTCTTTCACTTTATCGACCAATTCGTCGGCCTGTTTCTGGAAGCTGGCGCGTTCGTCGGCGCTTTCCACCATGTCGGCCTTACGGCGATAGAGCAGGTTCAGGTAAGCCATTGCGTCGTCATAATCCGGCCGAAGTTGAATGGCCTTCTGAAGATAGGTAATGCCCTCGTCCACCAGAGGGCCGTCCTTGCCGACGTAATCGGCGCGCACCACCGCAGGGAGCGCATCGCCCTCTTTGATCTGCTTGTTGATATGATCCTTGTTGTAGGCCGTCCGCATTTCCGCATTGGCGCGAAACGCCAAGGTCCAATCGATAACCCCAATCCAGTAATACGGCTCCGGATCGGATGGTTTGAGTTCGATGTGCTTCTGGTGGTAAGACTTGGATTCCTGGAATTTTGCAGGATTGAAAGGCTGCCCGCTCATCTGGAAGAGAATGGACCCAATGCCATCGATCGCGCTCAGGTTGTTGGGATCTTTATCCAGCACGCCTTTGAACTCGGCGATTGCAGCGTTCCCGCGAGCCACGTTCTCGTCAGAAGGAGCCCCGGGGATGTACTGGCTGGCGTAGGCGGTGGCCAGGTATAACCGCGCATTCATCAGGCCAGGATCAAGATCCTTGGCTTCCTTGAAATCCTCTACAGCCTTGTCGTACTGGCCGTTCTTGAAATTCGCGACACCTTTGTTGAGCAGGTCGCGCGCCTTGAGCTTGTTGCATCCTGACCCGGCGGCCACCAGCGCCACGAGCGCTACAGCATATAAAACGCGCTGAGCGATTCGAACCGATGAAGCATAAGTCATCGAATCATCCGTCCCTGTAAAGCGCGACCGAAACGGTCACGCTAGGATTCACGTCCGCCCTGCGAGGGGCATTTTCAACCTGGTAATTACTGACCTGCTTCGAGTTTCGCGGTAATCAATCCCACTTTATCGATTCCCGAGCCGCGCATGATGTCGATGGCCCGCGCGACGTCCATGAACAGTACATCGTTCTCGCCTTTGACGAAAGCTACTTTCTCGGCACGATCCTTGAAAATCTGCTCCATGCGTGGCCCCAGGGTGTCCCACGTGGTGTCCTCATTATTTATTTTCAGCTTGCCGTTCTGGGCCACCTGCACCACCACGGTCTTGTCGTTCATTTCCTGGTTCTGGTCCTTGTTGGGATTGGGCTGCGGCACCAGCGCGTCCAGCCCTTTCGGTGTCAACGGCGTGATCACCATGAAAATAATCAACAGCACCAACAAAATATCAATCAGCGGAACGACGTTCATTTCCGCCATCGCCCCGCCCTTATTTTCACCTACGTTCATTGCCATTTCAGATTCTCCTGTTACTGCCAAGCCATTCAGGACCCCGCGGCTGCAGGTTCACGGCTAAGGGGCCCGAACGCCTGTCAAACCTGCATCCTTACGTCGACGGCTGCCCGTTATTCGGCGGCGGCGGCGGAGTTTCCCTCTCGTGGCTCCGTTCCGTGAGCAATCCGAGCTGGTCGACGCCCGCAGAGCGGATTTCATCCACCACGCCAACAACGTCGCCATACTTCGCCCGCGAATCGCTCTTTACGTACACGGTCTTGTCTAGGCGGTTCGCAAGTTTATCCTTGATTTGCCCGGTGATGTCTTCCTTGTTGATGGCCGTATTTCCGAGGAAGATTTTTCCGTCCCGGGTTACCGCCACAATCACCGCATCGTCTTTGTCCGCGTCCTGCATATCCCGCGGATTCGTGGCTGTCGCCATGTCCACGGAAACGCCCTTCTGCAACATGGGGGTAACCACCATGAAGATGATCAGCAGCACCAACATGATGTCCGCCATCGGAATCACGTTGGGCGCCGCCATCTGCGCCCCAACTGTGGGTTTATACGCCATGGCCGGTTACTTCTTCGCGCCGCGACGCAGGATGAAGTAATTGATCAACTCCATCGAGGAGTTGTCCATTTCCACGTCGAAGGCTTCCACTTTATTGGTGAAGTAGTTGTAGGCCCACACCGCAGGCACGGCAACCAGCAAACCAAATGCAGTCGTCACCAGCGCTTCAGCGATACCGCCGGCCACCGCCGACAGTCCCGTCGCTTTGCTCGTCTCGATGCCTTTGAACGCGTTCAAAATTCCGACCACCGTGCCGAACAGTCCCACGAACGGCGCCGTGGAACCAATCGTCGCGAGCGCCGAGAGCCCGCGCTTCATTTCGGCGTGCACGATAGCAATCGAGCGCTCTAGACCGCGCTTGGCTGCTTCCACAACGTCGGAGTCGGACACCTGTTGGGAGGCGGACTGAAATTCCGACAACCCCGTGGCTACCACCTTCGCGATGTGGCTCTTCTTGTTGCGTTCGGCGATGGCGATAGCTTCATCCAGCTTGCCTTCCTTCAACGCCCCGGCAACCTGCTGAACGAATACACGCGACTGCTTGCGTGCCGCGCTGTACATCAGCGCGCGGTCGATCATCACACCGAACGAATAAACAGACAGTACAAACAAAATCCCAACCACGACTCTGGGCAAAGTGCTCATCGTCGACCACATGCTCTGCAGGCTCCACGTGCTGGTGGTTGCCGATTGCAGGAATATGGCCGCGCTTACGTACAAAGTGGCTACCATTCGTATGCTCCTTAAAAGTGTTTGCTAAAACCCTTCTACTCGGCCCGGAACGCCTGCCCCATGACGGGCGCTACAAACCGCACAAAAGACTTGGTACAAATCCTGTTACTGGTTAAGAGAGAAAATCACGTCGATGGTGGTATCTACTTCCACTGGTTCACCATTCAACTGTGTCGGTTGATATTTCCACTGCCTCACCGCGTCAAGCGCGGCCTGCACCAGTAACGGATGTCCGGACATTACTTCCAACTGCTCCACCTGGCCGTTCTTTCCGATAATGGCATGCAGTCGAACGGTCCCGGATATGCGCGTCTGGCGAGCCAGCGGCGGATACTGCGGCTGAACTCGATTGATGAGTTTGGCAGCGGTAACGTTGCCACCCTGGCGAATACGCGTTTGCGTGGGCTTGGGAGGCGGAGGCGCCGCGCCTACTCCGCCGATTACGCCGCCGATTACACCACCCATTTGCCCGCCGGCGACACCACCAACGACTCCGCCAGTCATCCCGGCGCTCATGTCGGGGGCGTCTTCCTTAATAATTTTGATGTCCTTCGGGATGACCTTTGGAGTAACCAGTTTGCCGGCATCCATCAAATGCACTTGCGGTTTCACATGCACGATCTGCGCAATCGGAGGCGGGGGCGGTGGAGGTGGAGGCGGAGGGGCCACCAGAAGAGTCGCCATCATGGTCTTTGGCAACGCCTCGGTATAGATCAGCGGAATCAAAATCAGCACCGCCAAAAAAGCCGTCTGAAAGACCATGGAAAGTATCACCGTCCATGGCTTGTTCGTCTTCTTTGGGTTCGGACTCGAGACCACCATCTCGTCAAACATGGTTCCTACCTCCTCCCGGCAGGAGCAAGGCGCCCGGAGGCGCCCGCACTTGTACGGGTTTTACCGGCTGCAGATCCGGAACTTGTAGCAAGGCCTTGGCCGCGCCAATGATTCCAGGCCACCACTAACGGTGCGGCGATGCCAAAACTGGAGTACGTTCCTACCACAATCCCTACCACCAGAGCAAAGGAGAAAGCGCGAAGCACCTGCCCGCCCATCAGGAACAAAACCAGCACAGTAAGAAATGTGAGTCCGCTGGTCAAAATGGTTCGCGAAAGAGTCTGGTTGATCGACTTATTCACCACGTCCGCAAACGATTCGCGCCGCAGCAAACGGTTGTTTTCGCGGATGCGATCGAAGATCACGATGGTGTCGTTCATTGAATATCCAACCAGTGTCAACAACGCCGCGATTACCGTCAGCGATATCTCAAAATGCAGCAATGACAAAAATCCCAGGGTGATCAATACATCGTGAAAAACCGCCAGGACGGCCGCTGCCCCGTAAACCCACTCGAATCGAAAGGCAATATATACCAGCATGCCTGCCAAAGCATAGAGGGTAACCAGAATGGCCTGGCGGCGGAGCTCAGCGCCTACTTTCGGACCGACGATCTCTACGTTGCGAATGGCGAATGCCCCAAGGGAGAAATTGTCTCGCACGGCGTTGAGGACCGGCGCAGTAACTCCATCAACTTTTGACAGATCCTCGACGCTGGTCAGCACACCATTTTTGTCGCGATCGCGGTAGTCCAGAATTTTCTTTGCCAGCTGCGAATACCGGTCGCCCGCATTGGTGGACAACAGTAGCGGGTCGTGTTGCGACAGAAGGGCCGAAAGGCTCGCGGGCGTTGCGGCGTTGAGATCCGGCTTTGTGGTGTTCGCGGTGCCATATATGCTGCCCAGGGCATTCAAAATTTGCGTCTTGCTGACGTCCAGAGCCTGGTCGGTCTGCCCTTTTTGCTCCAGGCTGATAATCACTTCGTTGGCGTTGGGATTGGCGATGTCACTGATGCTCTGTATTTCACTGCCGCCCAGGCCCTGCGTCGCCAAACCCTTCCGCAACTGATCGATGTTGGGGGTCTGCGCAAAACGCACATCCACGTTAGTGCCGCCTTTAAAATCCAACCCGTAGCGAATGCCGCCTTGGGAGATCACCGAAACGAGCCCTGCCACCAGCAGCACGCCGCTAAGCGCGTAGAAGTACTTTGCTTTGCTCATCCAGTTGATGTTCGGCTGCTTGAATAACTCGATCATGCGCTCTTTAGCTTTCCTTCCTTAGACTCCAAGGGGTTCCCGTTTGTTCCCGGCGCGGTAGCTACAAAACGACGGATGGGAGTCTTGCCCATAAAGACCGTAGTTTGTATCCAGCGAACCGTGTAGTTAACGGGTTCTAGTACAGCATAACTGGCCTAAATGCTAAGTTCTGCCTGCCGGTCCATCTTCGACAAGTGATATTGAAAAATCGTCTTCGAAACGAAAATGGCCGTGAACACATTGGCGATCAGGCCAATCGTGAGCGTGATCGCAAAACCACGGATTGGCCCGGTGCCGAACAGGAACAGGAAAAATGCCGAGACTACCGTCGTGACGTGGGTATCGATAATGGTCAGAAACGCCTTGGCAAATCCGGTCTCCACCGCGGAAGACGGAGCTTTCCCATTACGTAACTCCTCGCGGATGCGTTCGAACACTAGAACGTTCGAATCCACGCCCATGCCGATGGTCAAAATCACGCCGGCTATACCGGGCAAGGTTAGTACCGCGCCCGCCATAGCCAACACTGCCAGCAAGATGATCAGGTTCAAAATCAAGGCCAGCACTGCGTTACCGCCGGAAATGCGGTAGTAAAACAACATGAAAGCCATCACCACCAAAAGGCTAAGGACGGATGCCTGCACGCCGTGGCGGATGGAATCCGCGCCCAGCGACGGCCCCACGGTGCGCTCCTCCAGATATTTGATCGATGCAGGCAGGGCACCCGCTCGCAACACCAGTGCCAGATCGTGCGCCGATTCCTGGCTGAAGTTACCCTCGATCACTCCAGAATCGTCGATGCGCCCGTTGATCACTGGCGCAGAGTAAACGCGATGCTCCAGCACGATGGCCATCTGGCGGCCTTTGTTTTGTTCCGTGAAGGGGCCGAAGCGCTTGGCCGCATCACCCGAGAGAGAAAAATTCACTTCGAATTGCCCCGGATTGTTGGTGTTGCGATTTTCGGTGGCGCTGCGCAGGTCGCGGCCGGTCACCACCGGCGCACGGCTCAGCAGATACCAGCTTTCTCCCGCGGCGGGCGCGCCGGAAGGAGTGCGCACTTCGGATCGTCCGGGCATCAGTTCGGTGTTCGGTGGCAGGACGCCACCGTGTTTGGCGAGTGCTTCCGATTCCGACGCGTATGCGGTGGGGTCTTCCACGAGCTTGAGTTCCAACTGTCCGCCGGCCTGGATCACCGCTTTAGCCCGCGTAGGATCGCCCTCACCAGGCAGTTGCACCAGAATTTCGTTGTCCTTGCGGCCATGCAATTGGATGGTCGGCTCGGTCAGGCCCAACGCGTTGATGCGCCGCTCAATAGTTTCGAGCGATTGCTGCATGGTCTGTTCCTGAATCTGCGCGATCGCGCCGGTCCTTAACGTCAAGGTGTAGCCGCTGGGGTCTCCCGCAGTTGGCGACATGTCCCACACATTGCTGTATTGCGCGCTGACGATATCGCGAAAGGTCGATAACTGCGCCGGATCGACGTTCCGCACCAGGATGTGCGTGTCGTCCACCCGCCGTATCTCGTCGTAGCGAATGTCCTTCGCGCGCAACTGGCTGATCAGCCGGTCCACGGTCTGGTCGGTTTCTTGCGCGATCGCTTCCTGTACCTGAACTTGCAGGATCAAATGCGTTCCGCCCTGCAGGTCGAGTCCCAGCTTGATCTGGTGGCTGAAATTATCCTTTACCTGTTGTCTTGAGGTGGGAAATGTGGGCACACCAATCAGCACGTACACGCACACCAAAATGACGGCAACGATGAACAGCGCTTTCCACTTCAGATTGGGATTCATGATTATCGGTTGAAATGCATCGCCGGACGGCCTCGAAAATTATTTCGCATCTTCCGGCGTCTCCACTTGGGCGATCGCCGAACGCGCGACGCGAATTTTGACCTGCGGGTCGGTGGCAATTTTCAAAATCACAGAATCGCCGTCGATACCATTAATGGTGCCGTAAATTCCGCCGTTGGTGATCACTCGGTCGCCGGCTTTCACCGCGGACAGCATCTCTTGCGTCTTCTTGCGCTGTCGCTGCTGCGGCATGATCACCATGAAATACATGATGGCGAACATCAATCCGAGTGGAATCAGAAAACTGGAGAAGCCCGAAGACGCGCCCGCCTGAAAGAGTATGGCTAAAATCATGCTGATCAGAAATTGACCCCTTCTTTACCCGCAAACCAGCCCCGGACTCCAAACGACGAAACCCAGCATATCCGAAAAGGCAGGCAAACGTCCGCTGCGGCGATTTCTCCGCCTCGATACTCCGCCATGGTCTTGGATAGTAGCGGCCGCGATGCAACTTCCCGCGGTCGTCCCGGGCGCCGAACCGTTGCCGAATGATTCGCCCCGGCTCTACCGCTCAGGCCGGGCCGGCAGCATAGCGTGCCTGCATTTCTACTGAGAATTTCGCCAGATTCCCAAACTCGATAGCCTCACGGATTTGCCGCATGATGTCAAGGTAAAAGTGGACATTGTGGTGGCTCGCCAGGATGGCCGCGGTGATTTCTCCGGCAGCGAAAAGATGCCGCAAGTATGCCCGCGTGTAGCGTTTGCACACGCTGCACACACACCGCGAATCGATGGGCCGCTGGTCCTCCGCGTAGCGCGCATTCTTGATCAGCACCCGGCCCTCGCTGGTGTACAAACACGCGTGCCGCGCCGCTCGCGTAGGCAATACGCAATCCATCATATCTATGCCCAGCGCCACGTAGTCGGCCAGTTGTTCCGGCCGCCCAACGCCCATCAAGTACCTGGGACGATCGTTGGGCAGCAGCGTGGTAACTTCACTGGTCATTTCGCAAGTCAGTGCGTGCGGTTCCCCCACCGCCAGACCGCCGACGGCATACCCAGGAAAATCCAATTGCAGTATTTGCCGCGCGCTTTCACGCCGCAAATCCCCAAACGTGGCGCCCTGCACGATTCCAAATTGCCACTGCTTCATTTCTCCAAGGGAAGCTTCATTCGCCAGGAAATATTCGCGCGCCCGCTTGGCCCACAGCGTCGTTCGGACCAGCGCAGCCTCGGCTTTTTCCCTGGGAGCCGGCGTCTCGATGCATTCGTCAAGAACCATGGCGATGTCCGATCCCAACGCCATCTGGATTTCCGCGGCTTTTTCGGGAGTGAGCAGATGCTGCGAGCCATCCAGGTGCGACCGGAACGTCACGCCTTCATCGGTAATTTTTCGCAGCGCGGACAGGCTGAATACCTGGTAGCCACCCGAGTCCGTCAGGATGGCCCCCGGCCAGGACATGAATTGATGCAGCCCGCCGAGCTTACCAATCAATGCATGCCCCGGCCGCAGATATAAATGATAGGTGTTGGACAGGATGATGCGCGCACCCAACTCTTCAAGCGCTTCGTGAGTCAGAGCTTTTACGGTTGCGGCGGTTCCCACCGGCATGAATACCGGCGTTTCAATTTTCCCGTGAGGAGTCGTCAGTGTTCCGCGACGCGCTCCGGTTTCATCGGTTTTTGTTACCGCAAACGAAAAACTCACTTCGCCAGTTTAACAGCACCGCCGAACAGCACGTGGCGCTAGAACATCGCCCAGCCGACTTTGCACAGCACCCACACAATCCAGATCCCGTACACCGTCAGAAACGCCGTTCCCGGCTTGATCTTCTTGGGGTTGGCCGCTGAAAAACCAATCGCCACCAGCGCCATCGTCCAGATCCAGAACAACTCCAGCGACTGGCCCAGCGCCTCCAGCCACTTCGGCGCGTTATCCGGTAAAAACGCGGACAAACTGCTGGCCAGAAAATGTTCGGGGTCCACATCGCCACGCTGCTTGATCAACAGAATCACAATCGCCAATAGGCTGCTGATGATGATCGGCACAAACGCATGCGAGACGATCCCGAAACAAGTCTTAAACCTCAGCCCAGCCCCAGTGAAAAGATTGAACGCCCCCCAGTACACTAGCGTCACCACCATCACAAAAATTATCGTGCCCACCACTCCAATTACGTAAGTGAACTTCGGTGCGTACTTCAGCTGACTTTCCATGATGCGATCCTTCTGATCCTGCGGCATCTGATCCATGCGCGAGTTTTTGCTCATCTGCCGTTCGAAAAAACTGCGCCAATCCGTTTTCTGCGCGAGCAGCCCGGACACCACGACTGCCAACAAACACAGTGTCACAAACGGAGCGACCCACGTGGGCCTCCGGGCAATGTCCGTAAATGTCGCCTTGGGGCTTACGATGACGCCCATCATTCTTGCTAACGCGCCGATTTCAGGTTGGGCTTCAGGTGTTACTGCCGGGATGGTGGACATGGACGCTCCTTGTCGCGATGTGCGCAGCCGCGCGGTTACCGACTGCGCTCATGGCTCTGCTACGGTCGCGCAGAGTCTAGCTCAGCGGGCTGGCATAGGCAATTACGGCTGGATTTATCAAAAAATTACGCGCTACACGATAAATTTAGGTCCGAGATAGCGCGGGGACAGAAGAAAGCAGCTCGC
>JBBSFG010000068.1:0-13787 GCA_038238965.1 Candidatus Acidiferrales bacterium
ATAAATGCGCGCGTTATCGAAATCTCCTTTGGCCAGATAGGTGTTGCCGATATTGTTCACCACCTGCCCTTGCATGCTGTCGTTGTGAACTTCTATTTCCGCCTGCAGCGATTGCTTGAACAGCGGCAGCGCTTCATCGTACTTTCCGCGCTCCACGTAAAAATCTCCCAGATCGCTGAGTACGTTGGCGGTGCCCTGCTTGTCTCCGATATCGCGCCGGATCTTCAGCGCCTGGTCATAATTCTTCAGCGCCAGATCCAGTTTTCCCGTTCCATCGTAAATGGAGCCCATCATCTGCAGGTTGTCGGCGACGCCTCTTTTTATCCCCAGCCGTGTGTTGATCTCCATCGATTCCTGAATAGTTTTCAACGCTTCATCGGGCTTCTGCAGCGAAGAATACGCCACGCCCATGGCCTGCAACACTTGCGCGCGTCCAGCCTCGTCGCTTAATTCGATGGACATGGCCTGCGCGCGGGTAAGGAATTCCAGGCCGCTCTGGGTGTTGCCGCTTTCAATTTCGACGCGGCCCAGCGCCAGCAGCCCCTCAATGCGCTTGGGATCAAGCTTAACGACTTTGGTGAAAAGCTCTTTGGCCTTGTCGTAGTTTCCCGAGCTTTCGTACGCGGTGGCCAACTCGTACAAATAATCGGCATTATCCGCGGCCACGCCCACCAGGTTTTGATACGCCTCGATGGCTTTCGGATAATCCTTGAGAATCCGGTCGCGATTCGCCTGAATCAGATATTTTTCCTGCGCCGGCAGCGCTCCGCTCAGCGACACGGCTTTCTGCGCGTCTTGCTCCGCCTCGTCATCCTGGCCAAGTTCAGACTGCGATTGTGCGAGCTTGGAATAAGCCAGCGCAAATTGAGAATCTTCCCCGATGGCCGCCTGAAAACGCGTCACCGCCGCCAGATAATTCCCGTTTCTAAATTTCTGCAGGCCCTGGTCGTACTCGCGTAGCGCGGCGATGGAAGTTGTGGAAGGCTTGAAGGCGTGCTCCTCTAGTTCTTTTTGCAGGCTCTTTGAAACAGAAAGATTATTGCGAATCTGCGCCGCCAACCGGTCGACTGCCGGCAAAATTTCTTTTTCACTGGCGGCATCTTCCTTGACGGTCGCGGTGCGCCCGCGCTTGAAATCCTGGATGGTCGCGTCGATGCGGATGTGATCGCCGAACTGCGCGTACTGCCCCCACACCACTGTATCCACGTTGCTGAGATTCGCTACCCGGCCCACCGTGGGCGCATCCAGTCCCGATTGCGGCGTAATGTGCAAATCCTTCAACACCTGCCCGACCCGGTCGGTCGAAACCATGCGCACGCTGGCGGACTGGCCAACGTCGGTGCTGAGCATTTCCGCCATGCTGGAGCCCAGCCAGTCCAGCTTGGCGTCCGAGGAAGCATTATGAAAAGGCAAAATCGCTAGCGAATTCAGGGGCGCCGCGGGCGCCGCGCCCGGCCCAGCAGAAAAGAAATATTTCCTGGCAACAAAAACTCCGCCAACCGCGAGCAGCAGGATCGCCGCAGTCAGAAGCATCAGCGGCGCCCGCGACTTGGGTGCGGCAATTTTTTCCGGCTCTGACGCTACCGGAATGTCGAGGCGTTTTGTGGAGCCGCCGCGCCATGCATCGATGTCCCGCTGAATTTCCACTGCGCTCTGGTAGCGCAGCGCTGGGTCCATCTGTAGGCATTTCGTGGTGATGTCGCTTAGCACCGCCGGTACGGCGGCGTCGACGTCCACGGGGCGTTTTGACGGTTCCCGCGTGCGCTTGAACATCGCCGCCTGCGCGGTGTCCGCCTTATATGGCAGCGCACCCACCAGCAACTGGTAAAAAATGATTCCCATCGCAAACAAGTCAGAGCGCGCATCCACGTGCTCGCCCATCACCTGTTCCGGCGACATGTAGTCCGGTGTGCCGATCAACGCTCCGGTATTGGTCATCCCGGCGCCGATCTCCGTGGTGCGCGCGATGCCGAAATCCATCACGATCACCCGGCCGCTTTTATCCACCATGATGTTTTGTGGCTTCAGATCGCGGTGCACCACTCCTTCGGCATGCGCCGCGTCCAGCGCCGTGCAAGCCTGATAAATGATGTCGGAGCTTCTCTCATAGCTCAGTTTTTCCTTGGCCAGGGAGCTCAGATCCTGCCCCTCAATGAACTCCATGGTGATGAACTTGACGCCGTCGACTTCTCCCAGGTCAAAAATGCGGATTACGTTCTTGTGGGTAATCTTGCGCGCCAGAATCAGTTCTTGCTTGAAGCGCCTCAGCACTTCTTCGTGCAGCGCGAATTCCGGGCGGATAACTTTCAGAGCCACGAAACGGTCCAGCTCCAGGTCTCGCGCCTTGTACACCGAGCCCATACCGCCTTCGCCCAGCATCAGCACAATTTCATAACGCGTTCCGAGCCGCGAACCGTTGGGAATACGGCCGCCGCGAAATGCAGCGGCTGTGGGGCGGGATAGCGGCTGCGACCAGCCTTGCGCACCGGAGAGGTCGGTCAGATTTCCAGGATTGGGAACATCCGGCGAGTGCGTAGCATCCCCGGACGGCACGCTCTCAAGAAATGTTGCGTCGTTCGTGGGAAAGGGAGTAGCGCATGCCGTGCATTGCGACGCGGAAGAATCGTTGGTCGCGTGGCAATTGGGGCACTCTCTGAGTTCCGGCGCCATAGATAGTTTTGTAAGTTCCGCGGCGTACAGCCTGTCTGGCCGCGGATGCACTTGGGGACGGTTGCGATTTTACATCACACCGTGAATTGCAGGCGCGCAAACATTGCGCCAGTTGGCTCTTCCGTTAGAATCGCGACACGATAAAAAGGCCGCCGCCAATGGCCACCACGTCTTCCACGACCGCGATCACAAAATCAGGAACGTTCAACGCCTTTACCAGACCCACGCGCGCGGCATGGCCACCATAGGTTCCCATCAGGCTGCCGGCAATACCCAATACTGCGCCGAGCGCGAGAGATTGCATTCCCGCAGCAGCAACGGCCGCACCGGACAATCCCCCAAGAAGAATCCGCGCGATCAATCCCGGGGGCTTGGTTCGGCTGGGAGTGGACGGAAGCTGATCGGCGACCAATTCCCCAACCGCGAGCAGAAAGAAAATCACCACCGCGGGTGTCGAAGCCATAAACGACAGCGGCGTATTGTGAAGACTCAACCAGCTTCGATGCGCGGCCCAGGCCACAACGGCGGGGGCAGTAAGGGCCCGTAGCCCCGACACGATCCCGATTAGAAAGGCGAGAAGCAATACTTCGGTGATGCTCATTTGGATTCCTCTTCAGAAAGTCGTTCGGCGTCCGGTGCGATCTTGTTACGTCAGTCCACCAATCGCGACGTCTACAAAGAAGGTTCAGCCTCTCCTACGGCTGAGAACAGGCGGAAGAGTACCACTTCGGAACCGTAGGTGTACCCCACTTACTGCCTCGATTCAGCCGTTTAACCCCTGATTCCAACCGTTCGCAGCAACCCGCTGGTACTCGTAGCCTTTAGCAGTAAACTATAGGAGGTCAAAGACTTATTGGCTAGACCAGCCTGCTCGTGGTAGCTTTTTTAGCGTAGTACTTCTCGCCCCGGGGGCAGTCGCTTCGCGCATCGTTCAGAAACGGTTGAACGGGGCTCATCAAGGGATCGAAGTTCGAAGTTGCATGTGAGAGTGGAGGGTTGAAGTTTATGCCGAATCGAGTAGCAACGCAGATTTTCAGATCCATGGATTGGGTCCTGTGCAAGAGCGCCGGGATCACTTTCAACACCATTCAACATTTCAACAAGCGCAATCCGAATCCATCCGTTACTCCGCAGTGGTCGGATAAGCCGCTGCTCAAGTCCTGGGAAAAAACCAAGCCCACGCTCGGCTTTCCCCGCCAGACAGATTCCCTCTGTCCCGCCTGCGTGAAAGAAGCGCGCGAATCCATCATCGCCGGCAAAAAAGACTGGCGCGATCTGATGAGCGAGAAGGTCGGCGAAATCAAGGCCCAGATTATCGAGCGCGACGGCCAGGTGTGGATGGTCAAGGATTGCCCGCTCCACGGCCACTATGAAGACATGATGGCCATCGATTCCAAGTGGTTGAACTGGATCGAACAACGCTACCCGGGCCGCGATATTCCCGCGCACAACGACGAAGACCTTCACAAGCACGGCTCCAGCACGGTGCGTTACGGCCGCGGCTCGGTCCTCACCGTGGACCTCACCAACCGCTGCAACATGATGTGCGATCCCTGCTTCATGGACGCCAACCAGGTCGGCTATGTACACGAGCTGGGCTGGGACGAAATTCAGGAAATTCTCGACAACGCTTTGAAGATCAAGCCGCGACGCCAGATGTCCGTGCAGTTCAGCGGCGGCGAGCCGACCATGAGCCCCTACTTTTTGCAGGCTGTGGCTCACGCGCGCAAGATCGGCTACAACAGCGTGCAGGCCGCCACCAATGGCATCGAATTTGCCAAGAGCAAGGAATTCTGCAAGAAGGCTTTCGACGCGGGCATGCGCTACGCCTACCTGCAATTCGACGGCATCGGCAACGACGCCAACAGTCATCGCCAGATCGGCAACCTGTTTGACGTAAAGCTGCGCGCCATCGAAAACATGCACGAAGCAGGCATCGAAATCGTGCTGGTGGTGACCATCGTCAACAACGTGAACAACGACCAGGTCGGCACAGTCGTGAAGTTCGCCATGGACAACCCCAAGAAAATCGCTTTCGTCAGCTTTCAGCCCGTTTCGTTTACCGGCCGCGACGAAGACATCACTCCCGAACGCCGCCTGCGCCAGCGCTACACCCTTTCGCATCTCGCGAAAGATGTCAGCGCGCAAGTCGGCAAGGTCGAACCGACTCGCGACTGGTTCCCCATCTCGTTTATCAGCACCTTCGCTGGCTTCTCCGACATGGTGAAAGGCCAGGATTCGCAGTGGGGCTCGCTCTCCTGCGGCTGCCACCCCAATTGCGGCGTGGGCACCGCGCTGATGATCAACAAGGAAACCAAGGAGTGGGCGCCGGTTCCGCGCTTCCTCGATGCCGTGCAGCTCACCAAAGACGTCACCGACATCACTGACGCGGCCCGTGGCAAGAATTTTTCCAACTTCATGATGGCCATGGCGCTGCTCAAGAATTACCGGCCCTTCCAGGGCCCCAAGGGTCTAAAGCTCTATGACCTCTTCAAGAAGTTCGACAAGACCTGGGCGCTGACGCGTGGTGCGGAAAAGAAATACGGCCGTACTTCCCCCGAGCGCACCTACGAAGACGCCATGAAGCGCCGCCAGACCGATCCATGGAACTTCCTGTTCATCGCCGGGATGTGGTTCCAGGATTTGTTCAACTACGATTTCCGCCGCACCGAAATGTGCATCATCCCCTACGCCACGCAGCAGGGTGAAATTTCCTTCTGCGCTTACAACACCGGTGTGGGCTGGCGCCAGATCATCGAAAACATGCACAAGAATGCGACCGTGGCCCAGTGGTACAAGGAACACGGCAAGCACGATATTTATGCCAAGGGAAAGAACGTCAATCTGGATACGTTCGAACACTCCCTGAGAATCGATGCCGATGACGCCGCTCGCGTGCGCCACCTGGAGCACGATATTCCGTTGACCGCCGCTGAAGAAGATCGCGCCCGCCGCAGAAAGGCGCAGGCTCTGCAGGAACAAGCCAAAGTGCGCGCCATCTACGAAGAGCTGGTCTTGAAGAAGCCCCAGCCGACCGTGGTGCAGATTGGCACAGTGTCGGATATCGCCAAGGCTGTTCCGGCCAACTTCGCCAACGCGGGTAAGCCGGTAACTATCGCTCCTGCGAATGGAAATGGCAACGGTCATTCCGCTGCCGTAGCGCCAGCCAAAGAAGCCGCCGAAGCGGTCGCAGGCGACTAAGCCTCAGAGTCACTTCCGCTAAATGAAATCGCCGCTGACCTCGCAGTCAGCGGCGATTTTTGCTTTTAGAAATGGCTACTACCGGCCGTTAATGCGCCGGTATGTAGCTCAGGTCTGCGCGAAACTCATTGATCTCCGAGGTTTCGCTTTCGACGGAGTCGTCAAACTTCTTCATCAGGGCGTCGGCGTCCGCTTGTCCAAGGGCTTCCTTGAGCATTTCGGGAAATGGTTTCATGTCCGGTTTATCCTCGAAGTCGGCCCAGTTTGCGTGGGGAATCACCAGCACAAATGTGCCTGTCCGGCCGCCATTCCTCAGCGCGTACCAGTAAAAATGCACGGGCCATTTTACTTTCTCAATCGCCTCGCTGGTCTTGGCGACAGCGGCGCGGAAGTCTTCTCCCTTGCCTTGGCGCGCGTGATAGACGATAACCTCCGAATACTTTGCTGGCGTCATGGAATCGAGCGGCTTGCTCACCTTGGGCAGGAATTCGTAGTATTGGGCCACCATCGACTCCACGTAGGGGACAACCACTTTGGTATATTCCTCGAGATCGGCTGCGTCCGAAACGGACGGCTTATCCATATCCGCCCAGTGGAGCCCCACTCTTCCGACGATATACGACCCGGTATTTTCCCCGCTGATGATCTGCCAAACCATCAGCGGCTGGGTGTCCTTCTGCTGCTTGTGCCACGCCACTTTGGCCTTTCGGCCTTCCTCATATTGCTTCACCATGCCGTTCTTGGGTTTCTGGAATTCCAGCCCGGCGATGTTGCCTGGTTTTTCCTGGGCAAAGCCTGCAACTCCCACCAGCAGCATCACCCCGGTTGCTGACAACAGCTTTTTCATGTTCATGTATCCTCTTCCTCCTAGCGATTGTGTAAATTGAATTTGATCGATCGTGGCCCACAACAGTCCCGAAGCCGCCCACCATGGCAGCTCTCCAAGCCCGAAGACGACATCGCCTGGAAACGAACTTACCTACATGGACGCTATGCGGCCCGAGACTATTACCTATTCAAAGGCCAATCAAGCACTTATGTTTTTGGGCGGTGGGGACAGTTTCCGGTTACCCGAATAATCCGGCACTGCTAGTCTTCAAGAAGAAGTTTATTGCTATCTCGCGGATTCAACGAACAGACGAGATGCAATTTGGTGTTACATTTCTGGCCTTTGTGCAATAATTTCGCCACATTTTCAGACGCGGTCTCTCGCCTCGACATCTCTGGGAGCACAGAAACTCAGGTTATGGCCACCGTTACAGCGAAGCCTGGCCTTCTCAGTAAGCCTCATTTTTATTTCTCCATCGCATTCCTTGTCGCTCTTTGGGGGTTCTGGCCCACGTTCTTCAGCAAGATTTCGAGCACGGACAGTGCGCACCTAATTCATGGCGTCAGCGCAACCCTTTGGATGACAATTCCAATTCTTCAGTCCTGGTTAGTCACACATAAGAAATTCGAACTGCACCGGCGACTGGGCTGGACAGCTCTTCTCGTTCTGGCCCCGACCTTGGTTGTAAGTGGCCTGCATATGGTGCAGCTGATGATCTTGAGATACCAGCAGACTCAGGCAATCAGGCTGCTGAAATTTGCCTTTCTTGATATCTCCGCCATGACCCTCTTTGTGGCATTTCTAATACTGGCGTTGGTGAGCATCCGCCGGAATGATGTGGACGGCCATTCACGGTATATGGCTGGCACAGTGCTATTTGCGTTGGAGCCGGCACTGGAACGCGTTTTCGTGTTCCATGTTCCCGGCGTTTCTGGGTTCGCGTCAGCGCTCTACTTCGCCCTAATAACCATGGAAGGGATCGTGGCGGTACTTTTGTTTTTCGAGTGGCGGCGAGGCAGGGTCAGATTGCCGTTCGCGCTGGCGCTCGGTTTCTTTATTGCAATGCATATACTGATGACACCGGTCGCGACATCCACCGCATTTTCAAATTTCGCGAACTGGTTCGCTAAGATTTGAGCACATTCTAGCGCCTGATTGACGCCGTAACCGGAAACTGACCCACAATGTGTTCTGCCGTCTCCGGACCGTCCTGTTTCCAAATTACATCTAAATTTAGATCCCGGCGACGTGTCCGCCCGTATTGACGCGCTGCGGTGAATACAGAAGACTGCAATGCGGTATATAATTCCTCTCTCTTCCGGTATCCCAAAGGGGCGTCTTTCTCATGCTCGGCACCACTATCTCCCATTATCTGATTCTCGAAAAAATCGGCGGCGGCGGAATGGGAGTGGTTTACAACGCCAAAGACTCGCGCCTGGGCCGCAACGTCGCTCTGAAATTCCTGCCCGACGGCTTCACTCCCGACGCGCTGGCCGTGGAGCGGTTCCGCCGCGAAGCGCGCGCCGCCAGCGCACTAAACCACCCCAGCATCTGCACCATTTACGATATTGACGAGCACGAGGGCAAGCCCTTCATGGCCATGGAGCTGCTCGAAGGCCAGACGCTGAAGCATCGCATTTCCGGCAAACCCATCGCCATCGCCGAACTGCTCGAAATTGGCATTCAGATCGCCGATGGCCTCGACGCCGCTCACGCCAAGGGCATCGTGCATCGCGACATCAAGCCCGCAAATATTTTTCTGGTCAGCCGCGGCTCCGCAAAAATTCTGGATTTCGGCCTGGCCAAGTTGGCCACCCAGCGGCAGGTCGGCTTCGAATCCTCCGCCCCGGCGTCCATGGGCACACAGACGCAACTCGTGGGCGAAGCTTTTCTCACCAGCCCGGGCAGCTCCGTCGGCACCGTGGTGTACATGTCTCCCGAACAGGCCCGCGGGGAAGAGCTGGATGCCCGCTCCGATTTGTTTTCTCTTGGCGTGGTGCTTTACGAAATGGCCACCGGCGTCGTTCCATTTTCCGGCGCAACGTTTGCAGTAATATTCGACGGCATTCTGCATTCCACGCCCGTCCCGGTGACCAAACTCAATCCCAAGTTGCCAATGGCCTTCGAGAATCTTATTGCCAAGGCGCTCGAAAAAGATTCTGATCTGCGCTACCAGACCGCCGCCGAGCTGCGCGCCGATCTCAAACGCATCCGGCGCGACATGGATTCCAACCGCCGCCCCGGCTCAGTAACCACCGCCGCGATCGCCGACAAGGCCGATTCCTCTTCGGGTAGCCATTCGTCTGCCGTCCCGCATGCCAAGAAATCCGTCGCTGTGCTGTATTTCGAAAATCAGAGCGGCGGCAAGGAAGACGAATACTTCCGCGATGGCATGACCGAGGACATCATCACCGAGCTCTCGAAAATCACGCAGTTGCAGATTTTCCCGCGTTCCGAAATGCTGGCCTTCCGCGATAAAGCCACGTCCGGCCCGCAGGTCGGACAGCACCTTGGCGCTGCATTCGTGCTCGAAGGCACCATCCGGCGCTCCGGCAACCGCCTGCGCATTACCGCGCAGCTGGTGGAAATCTCCACGCGCCATTCGGTGTGGGCCGAGCGCTATGATCGCCAACTCGAAGACGTCTTCGCCATTCAGGACGAAATCGCCCGCAGCATCGCGCAGGCGCTGCGCATCACCCTCACTCCGCAGGAAGAAAAAATCATCGGCGTGAAGCCCACGGAAAATACCCAGGCTTACGATTTCTATCTTCGGGGCCGCAGCTACACGCGGCGCGAAAACATGGATTACGCCCTGCAAATGTTCGAGCAGGCCATCCAGTTGGATAAGAATTTCGCGCTGGCCCACGCCGGGACCGCTTATTTGTGCGGCTTGATTTATGAGCTGCGCGAGCAGCGTCCTGAATGGATTGCGCGGGGACTGGCTGCCTGCGACCGCGCCATGGCGCTGGCGCCGGATTTGCCGGAAGTGCTGGTAGCGCGCGCCCGCCTATTCTACTCACAAAAGAAATATGAACAATCCGAGATGATGGCCCGGCGGGCTATCGAGCGAAAACGCGACAGTGATGGCTCCTGGAACATTCTGGGTCGCGCGCTTCTTTCTCAAAGCAAGTATCAGGAAGCGTCTGATCTGGCGGAGCAGGCGCTGGAAGCCAACGGGGATGATTACAACACCTACGTGCCGTACGGGGTTTGCCTGGAGCGCCTGGGACAGAAAAAAGAAGCGGAGCACATGCGCGGGCGCATGAATATTATTCTCCGGCAACAATTGGAAATCGTTCCTGAAGATGTGCGCGCGCGAATCTTGCTGGCTTCCAATCTTGCTGCTATCGGAGAGGGGGAAGAAGCCATCCGGCATCTGCAAACCGCTGTGGCGCTGCGGCCCAACGATGGCAACACGCTCTACAACGCTGCGTGCACTTGGGGTAATCTCCAGCGAAAAACCGAGGCCTTCGATACCCTCAAAAAAGCGGTCGCCGCCGGATATGGCAATTTGAATTGGGCCGCCCGGGACGCCGACCTCGATTGCCTGCATGACGACCCTGAATTTCGCAAGCTCGTGGGACTCGACGCCGCTCCCGCATCCTGAAGAAGCGCAATCGCTAATTTCGCGAGTAACGTTTCCTGAAAAGCTCAGGTATAGCCAACTCTTCTAATCCTTCGTGGTGGGCAACCCCGCGGCCTGCCAGCCTCTCCAGCCGCCGTCCATTGATTCCACATTCGTGTAGCCCATTTTCTGCAGGTTGTCGGCCACCAGGGCGGAACGGAATCCGCCGCCGCAATACAAAATAACTTTGGCGCCGGTGTCCGGCACGCGTGCTTCAATATCGCGTTCAATAATTCCTTTGCCCATATGCACCGCGCCCGCCACATGGCCCTGCGCCCACTCGTTGTCTTCGCGCACGTCCACCAATACAAATGTTTCACCGGCGTCCATGCGTCGCTTTACCTCCGCGACGTTCGTTTCCGTGACGCGGGCTTTCGTTTCGTTAACCAGTTTCAGGAATTTTGGCGCGTGCGCCACCCGATTACCTCCGGCGAAGGTCTTACTCTAAACCATCCGATCAATCTAATCAGTCGTCAGTGCTTATTTCCAGTGGGTCGCCGGCGCTGCAATTACCGCGTTGGCCGCGGTGGTTTTTGTCGCGGCTTTGGCAGGGGCGACTTTACAAGCGCGCTGCACCTGCGGTCCGGTGGTGCCGGCGCGGAAGCGGCTGGATTCGCGCACGCGCGTGCGCAAGCCATCGATCACGGCTGGAATGGGATCGTGAGGAATTCCTCGTATGGTAAAGATCATCAAGGCTGCTTCCCCAGGTGAATCGACGCTCGAGCCGATGCCCACGCCCTGGATCCCTGGCTGCTTCCTCAGCGTAGCCACGTGCGCGGTGTGTACAACCTTTGCGCGCGCGATTTCCGGGTCCGAAACGGAATACACGAGTTGCGGCGCTGCCCCTGCGGATTTTTCGGCCACTGCGCTCTCCTCCGCCGAAACCGCTCCACGCTTGCTAAATAGCTTGCCTTCCACGATGCGCGTCCGAACGCCATCCACCTGCGCCGGCAAGTTCGTGTGCGGCTCTCCCTGAGTCACAAAAAATACGATGGCCGGTTCGTTGGGATTGTCGTAACTGGCTCCCACGCCTATGGATTGTACTTCCGGATACTTCATCAATTCCGGAGCGTGCGCATCGCGAGTGGCGGTGGCTTTCTGCATGACCTCCGCGGTCAAGGAACTGGGTTGCACCGTTTTTGCCGATGTGGGCGCATTCGGAAGGGTACAGCCAATCACCTGGTGCGCGCCGCCGCCCACAAACGTGACGCTGTTGGCGCCGCTCTTGAAAAAATTCAACACCGTGCCGACCGGATTGCCAACCGTATCGGTGTCCGAGCCGGCGTACAACAAAGCCACCGGGGTTGCCGAGCTTTGCGCGACGATCAGCGATCCGGAATCGCCTTGCGCGCTGAAATCGCCTCCCAGAATGTCGATCTGATTGTCGTAGTCGATGGTGAAGGTGCTCCCCGTCCCGTCGCAGTTCACGGTGTAACCCACGCTCGTCGCGGTATCGATAGCATCAATCGTGGAGCACGTTAAGCCGGTGGAGCGTCCCGATTTTGCAACAGCCAGGTTGACCGTCCCGGCCATTCCCGAACCTCCCTGCGGCGGGGCTGAAACAGGAACGTTGTTGGCATCCACGGTTGCACCGAGATAAACAATTTTCCCGGTGGTATCGACTTTCCCCGAAACGATTTGCGCAATCGCCGCATCGATATTGGGCACCGGGCTCGTTTCCAGATTAAAGAATTGCGATAAATTCGCAACCGTCGTGGCGTCCGAGGCGCTGCACGTGGTGGTATCGATCAAACCAGGCTGAACGATGGCGTCGCCGAGGATTGCCCCGTCGCTGCGCGCCAGAATGTGAGTATTGCTCAGAATATATTGCGTGCCGCCACGGGTGACTAGCGAGCCCAGCGTTCCACCGCAGCATGTAATGGTGTTGTTGGCTGTATTGTTAAAATCGTGCGCATTGCTGCCAGAGGTTCCCAGCGTTATCGCGCCGCTCTGGGCATTGGTGTTGTCGGGCATCACCGTCACAGTGGCGTTGGCGGTTTGCGAAGAATCCGCTTGCGATACCGCCGTCACCGTGACAGTGGTCGTCACCGTATCCCCTTGACCGTCGGATTTTGTCGGCGTACCGCTGGGAGCTACGTAAAGTCCGATGCTGGAGATAAATCCCAGTTTCTGGCTTCCACCCACCGTACCGTTTACTTCCCAGTTCACCGCCGAGCTGGCGGTTCCGTTGATCGTTGCCGCGAATTGCTGCGTGCGAAAATTGGAAACGGTTGCAGACGTAGGCTGAACCGCCACCGTGGATGCCACGGCCACCACTGTCACCGTCGCGGATCCCGATTTCGAGCTGTCCGCCTGAGACGCAGCAGTAACTGTTACCGTCGCGGGACTCGGCACAGTCGCAGGTGCGGTGTATACGCCAGCGGCGGAGATGGTGCCGTTACTGGACCCGCCGCTCACGCTCCAGGTGACCGCGGTATTTGTGCTGCCCGAAACGGACGCCATGAACGTCTGCGTCTGGCCTACCACTACGTTCTTGGCGGATGGCGTCACCAGCACCGAAATTGGCGTGGTTTTCATGCCGCCCCCGCCACAGCCAGCAAGCATCAGGATGAGTGAAGAGCACAGTAGCGCGACAAGTTTTTTGGTCATGAACAATCCTTGGAGGGAGCTAACCTCTCTAAACTAGCATGGCCGGGGCGGCGCTGGTGCGGCGTGCGTTGGGTTCGTTCCAAAGGTAAAACAATGTGTACAGAAATACCTTCCCACGCCGAATGGTAAGAACCTCGGGACGCGGAAAAGGTTGTGCAGGAAGGTTGCCGAAAACTCGGCCCAACCTTAGTCCAGGTCGCGCCAGTTCGGACCGGAGCACACTTCCACCAGCAGGGGCACGGCGATTTCGTGCACGCCTTCCATCTCTTCGCGTACCAGTTTGGAAACCGTTTCCAGCTCGTCCATAGGCAGCTCAAAAACCAGCTCGTCATGCACCTGCAGAATCATCTTGGCTTGCAGATTTTCTTCTGTCAGCCGCCGGTCGATGCTGATCATGGCCAGCTTGATGAAATCGGCGGCGGTGCCTTGCAGCGGAGAATTGAGCGCCGTGCGCTCGGCAAAGTTGCGTAACTGGAATTGCGCGGAGTTGATTTCGGGAATCGGCCGGATTCTGCCGAACAACGTTTTTGCCACACCGGAAGCCCGCGTTTCTGCCAGCGTGTTGTCCAGGTAGTCTTTTACGCCGCGATAGCGTGTGAAATACGCGTTGATAAATTGCGCCGCTTCGCGCTGCTCGATATTCAACTGCTGCGCCAGGCCAAAGGGTGAAAGTCCGTAGATAATTCCGAAATTGATGACCTTGGCCGCGCGGCGGTGTTCAGCCGATTGCGCCATGGGTCCCACGCCGAAGACTTCCTGCGCAGTGCGCGCGTGAATGTCCTCGCCGTTGCGGAACGCATCCAGCAAGACGGGGTCCTGCGAGAAATGCGCCATGATGCGCAGCTCAATTTG
>JBBSFG010000069.1:0-13769 GCA_038238965.1 Candidatus Acidiferrales bacterium
CTGGAATCGCGCGTGAAGCACGACGTGGTGGCTTTCACCATGGCGGTGGGCGAATCCATCGGCGACGCCGGCGCCGCGCGCTGGTTTCATTACGGCATGACCTCCAACGACGTGGTCGACACCGCGCAGGCGTTGCAGGTGCGCGATGCGTCACGATTGATCGAAGCTGCGCTGGTGAAATTTGGCGCCGCGCTGGCCGCGCGCGCTCAGGAATTTCGCGCCACGCCGCAAATCGGCCGCACCCACGGCGTGCACGCCGAGCCCATTACGTTTGGGCTGAAAGTCGCCAACTGGTTTGCAGAAAACGAGCGCAACCAGCAGCGCTTTCGAGATGCCGCCGCACAAATGGCGGTGGGTAAAGTTTCCGGCGCGGTGGGCAACGCTTCGCATCTCGGGCCGGATGTCGAAGAACGCATCTGCCAGCGGCTCGGCCTCGCCGTCGCTCCCGTGGCTTCGCAGGTGATTCAGCGCGACCGCCACGCGCACTATCTCAGCTCGCTGGCGCTGGTTTCGGCCACGCTGGAAAAAATCGCGCTGGAAATTCGCCACCTGCAGCGCACCGAGGTGCGCGAAGCCGAAGAGCCGTTCGGAGGGGAGCAGCGCGGCAGCTCGGCGATGCCGCACAAACGCAATCCCGTCACTTGCGAACAGATTTGCGGGCTGGCGCGCATCGTGCGGTCGAACTTGATGGCTTCGTTTGAAAATGTGGCGCTATGGCACGAGCGCGATATTTCGCACAGCTCCGTTGAGCGCATTATCCTGCCGGACTCGACCATTCTGGTGGACTACATGCTCGCGAAAATGACCACCATCATTGCCGACATGCGCGTATTTCCAGAGCGCATGCTGCGCAACCTGGAAATGACCCATGGCCTGGTTTTCTCTGGGCAACTTTTGCAGGATCTCGTGGAAAAAGGGATGCCCCGCGACGACGCTTACAATGCGGTGCAGGAAAATTCCATGGCCGCGTGGGAAAGTGAATCCAGCTTTCGCGAGCGCGTGGCCGCCGATAAACGCGTCACAAAGTATCTCGACGCCGCGGCGCTGGCACGCACGTTCGACCTGAGCCGCCAACTGCGCCATGTCGACGCCATCTTCGCCCGCGTCTTCGGCGCGAAGCAAAACAAAACCAAAACCGCGGTCTAGAATTTGTCTCGTTGCTGCGTGGCCGTCGACTGCCGCGCACGCGGCAGTTGATTAGGCAAAATCCCTGGAACAAAAAACGCCGGCTGATTTTACTCAGCCGGCGTTGACAGCCTCTTCTAGACAATTCATCTAGCTGCGGAGGCGGAAACTCGAAATTTGCAACTCGCAACACGAAACAACTCTCAACGAACTCGCACCACTACATTAATCCAGAACTACTCTACGCGCTGCACGTAACGCGCTTCGGTGGTGTCCACCTTTACACGGTCGCCTTCGTTCACGAACGGTGGCACGTTAATCACTAGTCCCGTTTCCAGCGTGGCCGGCTTCATCACCGCGCTGGCCGTGGCTTTCTGCAGCGTGGGTTCGGTGGACACCACCTTCATTTCCATGGTGTCCGGCAAATCCACGCCGATGGCTTTCTCTTCGAAAAATTCCACTCTCACCTTGGTGTTGGGAATCAGGTAGAACACCGTTTCGCCCAGCTCATCGCGGGTCATCTGCATCTGCTCGTAGTTTTCGGTGTTCATGAAGTGAAAGTCGTCGCCTTCGCTGTACAGATATTCAAACTCCACTTCGTCGAGGATGGCGCGGTCGACAAATTCTTCCGCGCGAAAGCGGTAGTCGATCATCGTGCCGGTGCGCAGATTTTTCATGCGCGTCTGCATGGAGCCGCGCTTGTTTCCGGGCGTGCGGTGATCCACGCTGAACACGGTATAAAGCTGCCCTTCATGCTGGATAACCATGCCGGGGCGAAGTTGTGTGGCTTTCGTGCTGCTCATAATCTCCCAGTTAACTTGTATTTCGGAATTTCGCCAGGCGCTTTGCGTCACCAGAAACCCGCAAACCCACGGCCCGGGAAATCACTCGAGGGACGCCGAAAAATCGCTTCCGGCGCTGCATTCAGTATAAATTGGGCATTCCACGCGGTCAATCAACGGGACGCTGGCTTTCAGCATTTCCAGGTTCATTTCGACGAAGTAATTCTTTACGCCGCCGGTTTTCGCCGCGGTAAAGATCTTGTGCCAATCCAGGCTGTCTTGTCCCACCGGCATTATTTTCCGGGTTTTCACGCGGCTGGCCGGAACGACACTCGACAAAGCCGTCACAGCTTCATATGCTGAACTGGCGATGAGCACTGTTGCGCAGCCTGCCGGGCCACGAGTTCGCATTCGCTTTAAGGACAAGGTAAGAAATTTCTGGCAGCGCGTCAGTGAAGGGCGCCAGATCGACGACCTGTGGAAGCAATTCGCCGCCGACGCGCGCGCGGGGTACGGCTTTTACCAGGGCGACGTCGACTGGGAAAATATCCAGAAGCTTCCACACTGGCGGCGGCCGCTGCACGTCGGCAGACAATTTTTCTGGGCGCTGATGTCGAAACTAGCTCCGGCGCGGCGCGTGCTGCTGCTGGTGGCTTTTGTGCTGATGTTCAATCAGCGCTCGCAATTTTTCGCAGTTATTTTTTTTCTGGCGCTGCTAATGCTGGAGCTGGCCGACAAGGTGACCATGAAGCGCGATCTGGAAATCGCGCGCGAGATTCAATCCTGGCTGGTGCCTTCGCTTCCGCCGCAAGTGCCGGGAGCCGACATTGCGTTCGCCACGCGCCCGCAAAATTCGGTGGCCGGGGATTACTACGACGCGTTTTATCCGAGTGGCGATGCGAGCGGCGAGTCCAAGCTGATGGTGGTGATTGCCGACGTGGTGGGTAAGAGCATTCCCGCCGCGCTGTTGATGGCCACGCTGCAAGCCAGCTTGCGAACCATCGCCGGGGAAGGCGCTCCGCTTGCCGATTTGGTGGAGCGGCTGAATCGCTACGCCTGTGCGCACAGCCAGAATGGCGAGCGTTTCACCACCGCGGTTCTCGCCGAGTACGAACCGCTGACGCGGCGCTTCACGTATGTCAACGCCGGACACAACGCGCCGATTCTGCGGCGCGCCGCCGGCACGCTGGAAAAGCTAGAAACGGGCGGATTGCCGTTGGGGATTCATTGCCCGGTCGACTACCAGACCGGTGCGGTGGAACTACAGTCCGGAGACAGTTTAATTTTTTATACGGATGGCGTCGTCGAAGCATTCAACGAAAAACATGAAGAATTCGGCAATGTGCGGTGGTGCAACGCGATTCGCGCGTTGCCGATGTTGAGCGCGCAAGAAAGCCTGCAATTCCTGATGACACCGGTGGACCAATTTGTGGGAGCAACGCACCAGTCCGACGACATCACCTATCTTATTTTGCGCTGCAATTAGAAACGGTTATGGCTTGCCCGGTGCGCGGTCTTTTGCGGCGGCGGCCATGATTTTTTCTATTTCGGCGGGGTCGCGCGGCAGGCGCTCGCTGAGAAATTTGTAACCGGTTGGGGTGATGAGCACGTCGTCTTCGATGCGCACACCGAGATTTTCTTCGGGGATGTAAATGCCCGGCTCCATGGTGACGACCATTCCGGGCTGCAGCGGCTGGCAAGATTCGCCGGGGTCGTGGACGTCAAGGCCGAGGTCGTGGCCGAGTCCGTGAATGTAATACTGGCCCAGCGATTTACCGTGACGATCTTTTCCGTGGGTGTTGATGTAGTCGTACGAAATTTTGTACAGGCTGTGGTCGCCTTTGCGGCAAAGATCGGCGCCGGGTTTGATGGCGGCCATTGCGGCGTTCTGCGCGCCCAGCACGATGTCGTAAATCTCACGCTGGCGCGCGGTGAATTTCCCGTTGGCCGGCAGGGTGCGGGTGATGTCCGCGGCGTAGCCGGCGTATTGCGCGCCGACGTCGAGCACCACGATGTCGCCATCTTCGATTTTTCGCGACAACTTGTCGTAATGCAGCACGGTGGAGTTGGGCCCGGCGCCGACAATCGGCGCGTAGCCTTCCGCTTCGGAGCCGCCCATAGCGTGCACTTCCACCATTTTTGCGGCGACTTGATATTCATACAGGCCGGGCCGCATCATTTTCATGGCTTCCAGATGGGCATCCAGCGAGAGGTCGATGGCGGTGGTCAGGAATGCGATTTCGCCAGGCGACTTGATTTGGCGGAGCGCGTAGATCTGTGGCCGCACGTCTTTCAATTTGTCCTGAGGGGCAATCAGTTGCAGCCAGTCGACAACGTTTTTTTCGTGCGGGTACCCGCCCAGCTCTTTTTCGTAGGGGAGAATGGTGCACAGCACGGGATCGGTTTTCGCGAGCTTCTCCACCGTGGCGCGCATTTCTGAAAAGGGTTTGACGACCGCGAAGCCGGTAAGCGCTTCGATGCCCGGATCGCCGGGAGATATGCGCACGCCATTCCATTTTTCTTTTGCGGGCTCCTTGGCGGGCAGAAATAGAATTTCGCGCACGCCGTTCAGCGGGTCATTGAAGGCGTTCGCGGCGTTCGCCGCGTTCGGTTTCGACGCGGGAAGGATAATCAGCCCGGCGCCTTCTTCATTGTGGCCGGTGAGATAGTAAAAATTGTCTTCCTGCGAGAAAACGTAGGCCTGCGAGACTTCTTCCCGGCCGGTGAAGCCCCACAGAACGATGGGGCCGTCAGCCTGCGCGGCGAGATTAGCGCGGCGCGCGGCATAAACACTGTTGGGTTCGCGTTCGCGTCGCTGCTGGGCATTTAGTTGTGGGGGGACCGCCGCTGCGAAAAGGAAAATCGCGGCGAAAGCAACCGGCAGCGGCCACGGAGCGGTGAGCGATTTATTTCGCGGTGTGCGAAATTGGGAACAACGCAAAGTGAACGCAGAAATGTAAAGTTTCAGGGCGGTTGGCAGACGACTCACGGATTCTCCCCTCGAAAAAACCACCACGATGCGGCGCCCGGGGCAAGCGGGGCTTTTAAAGAAACGGCGATAAAGTGGGATCGCGCAAACAAATGGAGCGATTCCAGTCGGGCGATTGTAGCCGATTCACGCGCTGCCGCCAAAGCGACGTGACATTGGCGCAAGGCGAAAAGCGCAAGGCGAAAAGCAGATCCCTCCGCTTCGCGTTCGGGATGACGGTTTTTGAAGTTTGATTTTTGTTTAATTTTGTTGAAGCGGCTGTCTGGCCGCGATTCCGGGCGGTTTGGCACGGCGTGTTAGGCTGAAAGCGATGGACGTTAGACGCGTTGCGAGTCCATGCGAGGGCCATTCGATTGGGCAAGCGACTTGTTGTGTTTCTGGTGGTATTTCAAACGGTATTGATCGTGGTGCACGGTTTTCTTTTTCTCACCTGGGTTTATTTCTGGGCTCCGAGCGTTGCGGGCCAATCGCGTTATGGTGACGCCGGGCCGCTCCATTATCCGTATCTGCTCACCGCCATGGCAATTGTTTCGGTAAGCTTTTTAGCGGCTTCGTTGATCGGCTTTCGACTGACGAATGTTGTGCTGCGATTTTTCTATCGTATTACCGCGGTGTGGCTGGGATTTGTGAACTACGCGTTTTTTTCGGCGATAGCGTGCTGGATAGCGTATTTGGCGTTGCGCGTGACCGGTCAGAATCCGGAGCGGCGTTATTATGCGCTGGGTTTTCTTGGACTGGCCGTCGCAGCCACCGCGTACGGCGTGATCAACGCCGCGTGGACGCGCGTGAAACGCATCACCGTGAAATTGCCGAGTCTTCCGGCGCAATGGCAGGGACGCACTGCGGTGCTGATGAGCGATCTCCATCTGGGAAATGTGCGCGTGTTTGGATTCGCGCGGCGCCTCGTGAAAATGGCCGCCGGCCTGAATCCCGACGTGGTGTTTATCGCCGGCGATTTGTACGACGGCACGCCGGGTGATCTGGCGCGAATGGCTGAGCCGCTGCGCGTGCTGAAACCGCCGCTGGGCTCGTTCTTCGTGGAAGGGAATCACGAAGAGTTCACCGATCACATGAAGTTCGTGAACGCGGTGGCTGGGGCCGGCGTGCGCGTTTTGAATAATGAACGTGCCGATGTGGATGGCCTGCAGATTGTAGGCGTCACGTATCGCGACGCCACGCACGGCGAACATTTTCGCAAAACATTGCGAGGCACCGGCTTCGATCGCGCGCGCCCGAGTATTTTATTGACGCACGCGCCTGATCGTATCAACGTGTCCGCCGAAGAAGGCATTTCGCTGCAACTTTCCGGGCACACGCATCGCGGGCAGTTCTGGCCGTGGACGCGGGCCGCCGCGCGCATGTACGGCAAGTATGTGTACGGGCTGCAACGCGCGGGCGAGATGCAGGTTTACACTTCGTGCGGAGCTGGGACGTGGGGCCCGCCGTTGCGCGTGGGCAATAAACCCGAAATCGTGGTCATTCGTTTCGAGTGATGAAATTCAGACGATTAAAAAGCGGGCTGAATCGCTTTTGTAATGTTTGACGAATCGGTGTAAAGACGTTACCCTCCGCGCTAATTAACCAGGAGGTATCATGGTAAAGGAATCCTCCGAAAGCGTTCCTTCCAAATACGAGATAGCCGAACCGCTGTCCTACGAATCGTTCGCGATGGACGCGGCGGCGCCGCAAGTTGTTCCTTCCGCCGAAGCCGTCGAAGCCGCAAAAACACCGGTAAAAGCGGAAGAAAAAGCCGTAGCGCGGACCGTGCCTGGCGCGCAACCGAAAACTGGAAAGCCTGAAAGCTGGCAAAAGGATTGGAGCGATGCGGACAAAGTTCAGCCCGCGGTCAAGCCCGAGAATGCCAAGGAGTTCGAAGCTCCCGACCCGGCGGGCGGAAAAGTTGACTATTCAAAAAGTGTGGCACGCGAGAAACGGGCTATCTGGATCGTGCACGGAATGGGGCAGCAGATCCCGTTTGAAACCGTGGATTCCCTGACGCATGGCGTACTGGACGCCATCCAGCCACGAACAGCGAAGCCCCGTTTGCGCACGGTAAAAATTGGCGGCCAGGTGTTGCAAAGGGTCGAGCTGGATGTCGATGGCGCGGAGAAAGATTCCAGCGGCGAGGTGAAACACTACGAATTGCATCTCTACGAATCTTACTGGGCGCCGAAGACGGAGGGGGTGGCGAAGCTGACCGATGTGATCGGCTTTTTGTGGGACGGCGGGACGCGCGGGCTGCTGAACTCCTGGAAAAAATTCAAACGCGCGATGTTCGGGGGCATGGCTTTGTTTTCCGTGCACGTCACGACACCGATCTGGCTGTGCCTGGCGCTGCTGATCCTCACGGCGCTGGCGGTGATCAACGGAGTGGTTTTGGCCGCGGCCGCTGCGCGTACCGGGCTGCCGATCCTGAATTCGCTGGTCGGAAATTGGGAAAAACTGACCGCGCTGGCAAGTTGCATGATTGCCGTGGCGTTCACTTTTGGCGTGGTTTTATTTACCTCGGACATGAGCAAGCCACAAACGCTGAAACCGGGATGGAGAGTATTTATCGGCGTGATTGGCTGGGTTGCGGCGATCATCGCGATGGCGGACATCGTGGGCACCGCGCTGCTGATGGCGGCGATCACGCACCTGGACTGGACTAAAGGCGATACGGTGGCCGCTCAAACGGGATGGTTCGTGAACGCGCGCACCGCCATGGAACGCTTTTTCATGAGTATCCCGAGCGCGCAACTGCAAGGCTTCGCGACTAGAGTGATTCTTGGGGCGGGTATTCTGGTGGTGCTGGCGATGATCACCAGAGCGATATTGCAATCGGCCGAAAAATCCGCGCAGAGCTATCCGGCGCTGAGGATTTTTCCGGTGCTGGCGTTCGCGCTGAACCTGATGGCCATTTTTGGATGCATCCGGGTCTGGATGCGGTGCGGGCCGGAAACGGCAACGTCAAGTATTCTGCAGAGCAGCTTGTGGGTGTGGCCGTTTTTGATTTTGTTCAGCGCGAAGGTGCGGGAATTGATGGTGCAATACGTGGGGGATGTGGCGATTTATGTCACTTCCAATAAGCTCGATCGCTTCGATGAAGTCAGAAGCAAGATCAAGGATGCCGCGCGATCGGTGGCCTCGGCGGTGTTCACCGCATATGCGCCGGGACCAGCGAAAGAATTTCTGTACGCGCACGTTGCGGTAGTGGGGCACTCGCTCGGCTCGGTGATCGCTTACGATACAGTGAACCGGCTGATGCTCGACGATTGGCTCGCGGGCCACACTCTGGGAATTGCCGAGCGAACGAAAACCATGGTGACATTCGGCTCGCCCTTAAACAAAACAGCTTTCCTGTTTACCATGCAGGGCAAAGATTCGCTGCGCATTCGCGAGCGGCTGGCCGGCACGGTGCAACCTCTAATTATCAGCTACCCGAAATTCCGCAAGCTGAACTGGATCAATGTGTATTCGCACAACGATATTATTTCGGGGGCGCTGAAGTTTTACGACTTGCCGGGATTTCAGGATCCCGCGCCGCCGGGCTCGACTGGGCCGTGGCCACCCCGCGAAGCGGTCAGAAATGTAATCGATAAGGATGCGGCGGTGCCGATCATGGCGCATGTGTCTTACTGGAAGAACAAAACGGTGTGGAACGAGTTGCTGGCGCAGATAGCGCCCTGAGTTCGTTTGGTGATTCGAAAAAATAGTTCGAAGATGGGTTAGAAAACGGGAGCGCCGGAGGCGGCGGGGCGCATTTCCGGGCTGTCCACGACAAAGCGCAGATGGGCCAGGTAGGTTTGGCCCAGCGACATACAGCCGGTATAGAGGTAGCCCCACACGAAGAGCAGCAGGAATGGAACGGTGGCGTAGTTTTCGTTGAGGATGGCGTAGACCACGGTGAGGGCGAAGTACAGGCCCAGCAGGATTTCCGCGAAAGGCATCCAGCCGGCTTTGTTGCGATAGGATTTCTTGGCGAACGATCCGTTTTTGCCGGCGATGTTGTACTTGGGCGTGCGGGCGAATTCGCTTTTCTTTCCAACGATGGCTTCGAGCACTGCTTGCGCGTTGCGCACAGATATGCCGATTCCGGTGGCCATCACGAACGGCAGATACAGAAATGTTCTGTACCACGTCTTGGGACGCAGCTCCTTTTGCGCCACCAGGTAAAAACTGGAAATCGAGCAGGTGGATGCCAGGAAAAGCGGCAGGTCAATCACCAGCATCTGGAACCAGCCCTGGTTAAACCGCACGATCATGACCGGCAGCAACATGGTGGAGAGCAGTACCATCAACGGATAACTGATGTTGGCGGTGAGGTGGAAGAAAGCTTCGGACTTCACATGCCACGGCACATTGGCACGAAAAACTTTGGGGAGGATTTTCTTGGCTGTCTGCATCAAGCCCTTGGCCCAGCGAGCCTGCTGCGCTTTGAAGCCGTTCATGTCCACGGGCAGCTCGGACGGGCACTCGATGTGCGGGAGATATAAAAACTTCCAGTCTTTTAATTGCGCGCGATAAGAGAGGTCGGTGTCTTCGGTGAGCGTGTCGTGCTGCCAGCCGCCGGCCTGGTCAATGGCTTTGCGGCGCCAAACTCCGGCGGTGCCGTTGAAATTGAAAAAAGTGCCGCGGCGGGAACGCGCGCCGTGCTCGATCACAAAATGGCCGTCGAGCAGAATGGTTTCCACCTGGGTGAGCAGTGAGTAATCAGTGTTGAGATAGGTCCAGCGCGTCTGCACCATGCCGATGCCGGCGCCACCGCGCGGATTCATGAAATACGGAATGGTAAGACGAAGAAAATCGGGAGTGGGCACAAAGTCGGCGTCGAAAATCGCGACGAACTGACCTTGGGAAGTTTTCAAACCATTTTCGAGCGCGCCGGCCTTGTAGCCATCGCGGTTGGTGCGATGGATATAGACGATGGGCATGCCCTGCGCGGCGAAGCGCTCCACACAGTTGCGGGCGATCTCCTGCGTTTCATCGGTGGAGTCGTCGAGCACCTGCACATCGAGCAGCTCGGCGGGATAGTCGAAACGGGATATTGCTTCGACCAGGCGCTCGATGACGTAGCGCTCGTTGAAAATGGGAAGCTGAATGGTGACGCGCGGCCACTCGGTGACGGGCGGCGGAGCGGGCGGAACATTTTTGGAGTAAGCGTAATAATCGTAGACCAGCCAGTAGCGGTGCAGCCCGTAAAGAGCCAGGATAAACAGCACGATGAAATAGGGAATCATCATCGCCAGATCGAAACCGTTGACGTGATAGACGCCGGAAAACGTGCGGTCGGTAATTCTGTGCCAGTAATGGCCGAGGGAGCTTTGCGCGGCCAGCAAATGGAGTAGAGATGAAGTGTTTGGCACGGTAGTTTAGGGTCGATACGGCGCGATGTAAACGCCAGCAATCAGCGACCACGAGTATAGTGCAAAATTGCGTTGAAACCGGTTTGAGGAAGAGGAAAAAAGCAGGTAAGAATCGACAGCGAAAGATGTAGGCCGGAAACGGCTTACCGCAAACCTCCTTAGCTCAATGCGCCTGTGATATAACCACTTGCGGCAAAGGGCCTAACTGACGAGCCATCGCCCGGCAAGCCAGAGGACCGATCTGCGAGACCAGCAATCCACCTCGCTTACTTATGCTGGTCTTTTTAATTTACAAGGAGAGCCGATGAGAAATAGAAGCATTGGACTGGGTGTGTTGGTGATGGTGGCGTGCACAAGCATAGCGGCCATACGAGCCAACTCCGCCGAAAAGGCCAGCTTGCCGCAAGTGCTGAATGACAGCGTGTCGGGGGCGGAGAAGGAATTAATGTCCGCGGCGGAAGCCATGCCGGAAGATAAATATTCGTTTGCGCCGGCGAGCGGGGAGTTCAAAGGCGTGCGCAACTTTGCCGAGCAATTAAAACATGTCGCCGCTGTGAACTATATTGCCGGAGCTGCCATCCTGGTCGAGAAGCCTCCGGTTGACGTCGGAGGAGAGTCAGGGCCGGCCGCGATCAAATCTAAAGCGGAAATAATAAAGTTCGCCAACGATTCGTTTGCCTACCTGCACAAAGCCATTTCTTCCATCAACGAGGGAAACATGCTGGCTCCGATCAAGCATCCCTTCGGAGATGCACCTGCAACGCGGTTGGGATTGGCGGTACTGGGCGCGCAACATATCTTCGATCACTACGGCCAGATGGTGGTGTATCTGCGCATGAATGGAATAGTGCCTCCGGCCAGCCGCTAGCGCGAGACTGCCTGGACGTTACGATACAGTCGGCGCTGGAATTCCCGCGCCACCCACTTCCTGAAAAACAAATGGCCGCCACAAAAGGGCGGCCATTTTGAATTTGCGTTGTGAGATTCTTTATTTCATTAGCGAGACGTGACTCGCCACGCACTGCCATTTTCCGGATGGCATTTTTACCCAGGTATCGGTCCAGCGCACATGTTCGTTCATTGGCTTGCCATCCGCGCCGGTGCCTGTCGCTTTGGAGGCTCCCGTGGCGATGGCAGCGTCGCCGAATGCGGTTACTTTCACATCTTCGTACACCATGCTGGTGTATTTGCTAGCCTTGGCGTCTGCCAATTCCTGGGCCTTGGTGCTGACTTTCCCATCGGCTCCCGTACCGATGAATTTGTCGGCGAGCAGCGGTTCGACCAGGTCGGGATTGTTTGTATTTTGTGACTGCATCCACTGGTTTTCGAGAGCGAGTACGGCCTTTTCGGTGCCGCTCTGGGCCTGCGACCACGTTGCGGTTCCGAGGCAAAGCAGTCCGGCTAAACACCACATCGAGATTCTGTTCATGGACATCTCCTTAGTTGTTGCGATTTTCGAAAAAGTTGGCCGGCGTTTTTCTGCCCTGTGTTGTCAGCCGGCCGGAACAGCGAGGCCCACTTGCATGCGGCAATCAATTGGAGTTCTGCAGGAATGGAAGTAAAGACTGCTGCTAAGAAAAATAGCTTCCTGTCCGGTGCCTTGGCCAACATGCAGATGGACGGTACGCTGCAACTGAGGCGGAGTCAATTTATTCGGGAGGCTGGCTGGTGGTGGATTACCAGCGTTTCGGTGGCCGCACCTTGCGCACTATCGATTTGATTCAAAAAACGCGTCAACGAGCACTTTAATGCAAGAGAACACGATCTGAAGGCCCGCGGCAATATCTGCGTCGTCGGCTGGAAGCTTGGGTTTCCACGTTACAAGACCCACCCTCAAGCAAACTGAGGATGGGGCACCCCCCGACTTACATTTGTTGGTGGATGAGTCTGGACAAATTGACTTTCGATCGATCAACCCAACACCTATTCGGATCGAAAAAACCCATGGTCACAGGTCGAGCGCGACGTCATCCTTTGGCTGGGAGCAACAGATCAAGAGATTGCCGGCGGCGGGGGGATCGAGCGGTTCAGGCTGGTAGGTGACGGCTCCCGAGATCAATCCGCTCTCGCACGTATGACAGACCCCCGTGCGGCACGACCAGCGCACCGGCACATCGCAGGCTTCCGCAAAATCGAGAAGGCTCGGAAACTTTGCGTCCCAATTTACGGTGAGGCCGCTGCGCGCGAACGAGACTCGGGGCCCGGATCCCGCGGGGCCTTCCGGAGGGTGCGGTGGCGCATGCGGCGCATCGACGATGCCGGGTGTGACCGATTTACCGGGGCCGAAAATTTCCATGTGCACGCGATCGGCTGAAACGCCCCAAGCCGCCAAGCCGGCGCTCAAATCATGCAGGAACGCAGCAGGCCCGCACAAATAGAAATCGGCATCGCGCGGCACTTCCAGTTTTTCAAGCGTGTCGACGTCGATATGTCCCGAAGCGTCAAAGTCCACGCCGGGACGATCTTGCGGACCGGGGCGGCTGTAACTGATATAGATCTTGCCGTTTGGCAGCGCGGTGACCAGCTTGCGGGCCTCGTCCGCGAAGGGGTGATCCTCGCCGTTGCGAGCGCCGAACAGCCACCAGACTTCGCTTGGCAAAGCTGCCGCAGCCAGCGAATGCAGCATGGCCAGCAACGGAGTTGCTCCGACGCCGGCGCTGAGCAGCACCACGCGATTCTCGCCAGGCTGCAGCGTGAAAATCCCGCGCGGCGCAGCGACATCCAGTAAATCGCCAACCTTCACTTGAGTTTGCAAGTAACTGCTGGCGGCGCCGTTCTCCTCCAGTTTGATGCTGACGCGATACTGTTCCGCAGAGGGCAAATCCGAAAGCGAGTAGTTGCGCATCACAGCGGGACCGCCCGGCTTCGGTTGCATGCGCAGAATAACGAACTGGCCGGGCAGCGCCGCAGCGAGTGGCTGGCTATCTGACGGCGTGAACGTAAATGAGACCACGCTGGCGCTCTCCCGGTGGATGAGTGAAACCTTCAGCGGCCGGAATCCTGGCCAGGCAGGCGGTGGACCGCTTGGGGGCGCGAGTCCCGCGTTTCCTGCCACGGGGCTTTCGCTCACCTCCTGCTGCAGGATGGCCTGAAGCGAACCCCGCCACCCCTCGCTCAATGCCGGGATGCGCATCGCGCTCTCGAGTTGCTTACGTCCATGATTGCCCAAATAAAGAAGAGCGTCGATTTCGGCGACGCTCATGTGCTCCGGGCCACCGGCGACTTTTACAATTTCGTCGCCAGCTCCGACTTGCCCTTCCTGTAGAACACGAAAGTAAAAACCAGGGCGGTGATGCGCGACCACCAGGGCTGCCATTTGCGGCTCTTCCATGCGGATACCCAGGCGGTAGCAGGTGACGCGCGGCTGTGATACTTCGAATAAAGCATTGCCAATGCGGTAGCGGTCGCCGATACAGACTTCGTCGTCGGGCAAGCCATCGACAGTGAAGTTTTCCCCAAATTGTCCGTGCAAAAAATTACCGCGGTGGAGTTCGCGCTCCCAGTAGCTGTAGGAATCGAGCTGATAAA
>JBBSFG010000070.1:0-13722 GCA_038238965.1 Candidatus Acidiferrales bacterium
CCAATGGCCGAGCCGCGATCGCGGGGATCGGCGGCGCCCAGGCGTTCACCGGTTTGCGGGTCGATGGCCGCGGCGTTGACCAAGCCGATGTGGCCGCGGCGTTTGGTAGAGTGACCGCGGGCGTTCAAGGCCTGCTCGAACGCGAGCGAAAATTGTTTTTCCAACACGACTTCGTCGGGGAGCCATTGATGGTGAAAGCGCGGCGCGTTGATGGCCGCCTGCGCGTCCATGCCCAGGCGCATCCAGTTGATGATGCTTAGCAAAGTGGCGGAGATGATCGTGGGGCCGCCGGGCGAGCCGGTGACAAAACTCAACTTGCCGTCACGGAGAAGTATGGTGGGCACCATGGAGCTGAGCGGGCGGTGGCCCGGGGCAATGGCGTTGGCGTCTGATTGGATCAAGCCAAATAGCGCGTTGGGGACGCCGGGTTGGGTGGTGAAGTCGTCCATTTCGTCATTCAGCAGGAATCCGGCGGTGCTGGTGGCGTGCGAACCGAAGCTGTCGTTCAGGGTGTAGGTGCTGGCGACGGCGTTGCCGGCAGAATCGACTACGGAAAAGTGTGTGGTATGCGGACCTTCACCGAGGCTGACGACCGTTTGCGGGGAAGCCTCCTTACTGGCGGAGATTCCGCAGACGCGCGGAATGCCAGCTTTTACTTCTCTGCTGGAAGACGCGCGCTGGGGATCGATGGTTGCGGCGCGTTCTTTGGCGTAGCAATCGCTGGTGAGGCCCGCGACCGGCACGCTGGAATAATCCGGATCGGCCAAATACGCGGCGCGATCGGCGAAGACGCGGCGCATGACCTCCACAACCATGTGCACGCTTTGCGGATCGTCCCAGCCTTTCAGCACGGTTTGCTGCAGCATGTTGAGGGCTTCGATGATGGCTATGCCGCCGGAGCTGGGCGGAGGCGAGGTGAGCACGTCCCAACGATGGCCATCGATTTGATAGTGGGCGCGGAGAACTTCGCGAATGATCGGCTGATAGTTGGCAAGATCTTCGGCGGTGATGATGCCGCCGTTGCTTTGCATGTCGGCGACGATCATGCGGGCGGTTTCGCCGCGGTAAAAATCGGCGGCGCCGTTTGCGGCGATGCGCTGGAGAGTGGCGGCTAACTCGGGCTGACGGAAAATGTCGCCCACCTGGTATGGCTCGCCTTTGTTGAGGGGATTGCCGAGAAAGATGCGCCTGCTGACGGAAAATTGTTGCAGGCCGGGTTTTTCTTCCGCAAATTCATGGGCGAGTTTTTCGCTGACGGGAAAACCATCTTTGGCGAGGCGGATGGCGGGAGCCAGGACCTCGGCGAGCTTCATGGTGCCATGAGTTTTCAATACTAATTCGAGGCCGGCGACGGTGCCGGGGACGGCGACGGAGCGGTAGCCTAGGGTGCTGGCATCGTGGATGAGCTTGCCATCCTTGATGTACATGTCGCGTGTGGCTGCGCCGGGAGCAACTTCGCGATAGTCGAAGAAATTGGTTTTACCATCGGCGAGTCGTACCAGCATGAAACCGCCTCCGCCGATGTTGCCGGCAGCGGGTTCCACCACTGCGAGAGTGAAGGCGACGGCCACGGCGGCGTCGATGGCGTTACCGCCGCGCTTTAGAATTTCGACGCCGGCTTGCGAGCCGAGGGTTTCGTCAGTGGCGACCATGGCGTGAGCACCGCGGACGGCTTGTTGCGGCCAGGTGTCGGGTTGATTGGCCTGTTTCGCGGCGCGATCTTGAAGTTCGGCGGCGGATTGCGCTTGGGACGGTCTTGGTGGAAGTAGAAATACAAATATGAGGATCAATGAACTGCGTAGTTGATTAGCGATAGTCATCGCGGTTAGGGGAAAGTTGTCCTACGTACAGTATCAAAATCCCCCCACGAAAAACCGTCGTGTGGGGCACCCGGCGTCGCCCGGCAAGGCGTAATCGCCAAGGCGGAATCAGTTTACTCTTCGCTGAGGAATTCTACGGACGGGGGGCCGGGAAGCAGGCCGGCGGCGGTGCCGCGATTGATCAGTTCGGTGACGGCTTGCTTGCCACGCTCGCCGTAGCCGAGAGTCCAGCGGTTTACGTACATGGCCACGAATTTGTCGGCGGTTTCGGTTTCCATGTCGCGCGCGAACTGCATAGCGTAGTTGAGGGCCTCTTCGCGATGGCCCAGGCCGTATTCAACGCTATCGCGGATAGTGCGGGCAATCTGGCGTCCCAGCGCGGGGCCCAGGGAACGGCGTACCGCGTTGCCACCGAGCGGAAGAGGCAAAGAGGTTTGCTCGTGCCACCAGACGCCGAGATCGATCACGCGATGAAGGCCGAGTTGCGGAAACAGCAACTGGCCTTCATGAATCAGTAAGCCGGCTTCCACGGATTCGGATTGCACGGCGTCGAGAATTTTGTCGAAAGGCATGACCACGGGTTCGAAGTCCGGCTCGAAAAGCTTGAGCGTGAGATACGCGGTGGTTTTCAATCCTGGGACGGCGATGCGTTTGCGGGCCAGCTCTTCTTTGCGCAAGGGCTTGGAGGAGACGACGATCGGTCCGTAATTTTCGCCGAAGCTGGCGCCGCAATCGAGCAGGACGTACTTATCGCGGAGCGAGGGATAGGCGGCAAAGCTGACGGCGGTGACATCGTAGGTTTCCGTTAGCGCAGCTTCGTTGAGAGTCTGGATATCGGAGAGTACGTGGGTGTACTTGTAGCCCGGCGTGGACAGCTTATGGGTGGCCAGGGCATAAAACATAAAAGCGTCGTCTGAGTCCGGCGAATGAGCAAGTTTGATCTCCAAAGGCTGTTTTTCGGCGCGCGGCGCTGACTGGGTGGCAGGCATAGGCGTGGTTACATCCTTTTCCGTTTGACGCTGAACGACCCGGTGGCTCACCGCCGTCTCTGGAGGCACTTCCGCGCCAAAGGCGCTAATCAGGGACGAAGCGGAAGAGAACCTCTGGCGAGTACGCAGGGACGCGCGTGCCTGAAGCCGGAGCGTTTTCGCAGGCACAGACTAGCACATCGCTAAGGGCGCGACAAACAGGTTTAGACACAGTTAAGAGCAGGCCGGTTTGGTGCCCGCGTATCGTTTTATGCACAGTACCAAACTGTAGCTCCTTGTCATGGGAGCATGTTTGCGCTGGGATAGGAGCATGGCACGCGCGCAGGAACAACGGCTAAGCGGAAACTGGATGAGACTACTCGGAGTTGCTGGGGTCGCAGTGTTTTGGTTGCTCTTGCCGGCGCCGGCCGCGGCGCAGAATACCGGGCGCATCGATTGCGCGCGCAACGACGAATATGTCTATCTGTACGGGTCACTGGCCACGCTGCAGGTGCGCGGGACCGTGCAATGCGGGGAGATTGTTTTTATCACGCTGCGGTATGAGGACTATTTCGGAGTGCGAACCGCGAAGGGCGAGACCGGCTACGTTCCACGCGCGAGTGTGACGGTGCTGAAAGACAAGAGCGAAACCGGGGTGCTGGCGCCTGCGGCCGAACTGCCCCGCGAGCGCACGCATTATGACCTGTCGCCGCGAGAAGCGCCGGTACACGCCGCGGCAGGATTCATGCTGGCCAAGAACACGCCGGTGCGGATCAAATTGATGAAGACGCTTTCTTCCGCGACTGCCAATGCGGGCGAACCGGTGGAATTGGACGTCATCGAAGATGTGCTGGTCGGTGGCGTGCCGGTTTTGACCAAAGGGTCGAAGGCCACCGCAGTTGTTGCCGAAGTGGAGCCGAAGAGAAAGTTTGGACACGGCGGCAAGCTGGCGATATCGATTACCTCGCTGCGGCTGGCCAATGGCGAGCAGGCCCCGCTACGAAGTTACGAGGAAAGTTCCGGAGCGAGCAGCAGCACCCATGTGGGCGCCGGCAAAGACGCAGAGATGGCGCAGGACACGGAGTTTACGGTGCTGGTCGACATCGATGTGCACTTGAAGCGCGAGGATTTTGAAACGCCGGCGGATGATTCCGCGAAAGCGCCAGTGGCTAAGACGGCAAAGCCGCAACTCTAGCCGGCGATTCCCGGCGGAAAAATCAGAGCAGAAAAAACTAGTCGGCTTCGCGACCGGGCATCAGCGAGAGCTTGCCTTTTACGGACGGAGGCTTGGCGGACTGATGGTTGGCGACGCCGGGTATCAGCTTGCGGATTAGAAATTCCTGCAGGAGGTTGGTGGCGGCGACAGCGCCGACTCCGAATGCTGCGCTTTCGAACGCAAATGCCGCGCCGTTGTGGTCCGTAGCCGGGTAGTAGAGCGTGGAGATGGCGCTGGCAGCGATGTTCCCGCCGACGCTGGAATAATTAGGCTGCCAGCGGCCGTTGTCCCCTTTGCAGATCACGGAATTGGCCAGGGCGTAGAGAATTCTGGAACTCTTGCTGCCAGTGCCCTTGTAGAAGTAGCGCGGATCCTGTTTCAGAAGCGAGGGAAGGATGGCGCTGCCGATAAACGTGCCGGACACAAAATCGGCATATGCGGCTCCGTAACGCTTGGCGTAGCCTTGCGCGCCTTGCCCGTAGGCGCTGAAATTATTTTGCGACTGCTGCACTCCTGCGACTACACCATTCAAAGCGAAACTGACGGGATCGACGGAAGTCTTCCAGGCCAACTGGAATTTTTGCCGCGAGGTCAGGGGAACGGCGTTGTACACATAACTGACATAAAAATTGGGAATCAGGCCCAGGACGCGCTGCTTCTCCTGCTCCTTGATTTGATCCTGCGCGACTTCCGTGGGCGTAGGAACAACGCGCAACTCCGTGGTGGCGGTGGCGAGCATCAACGCGATGGGCGGGGCGGTGTAGGCTTCTCCGGCGCGAAGAGTTCCCGAGATGGATTGCGGCGCGAAGCCGGCGGCCGAAATTGCCAGGTGGAATGGTCCGGGAGCGATGTTGGCCAGGGAGAATTGCCCATCGTCGCCGGTCAGAACCTGCTGGTCGGGTGTTTGATTTTCAGACGTAAGTTTCACCCAGGCGCCCACAACCACGGCTCCGGTCTGGTCGACTACAGTGCTGGCGATGCGGCCCGGGGAGCGGGGATCCAAAGTTGGAGAGTTGGGCGACTGCTGGTCAACAGACTCATCGGTTGGCGATGCGCCAGGAACGCCGGCGGCAGGCGTCGCGGATTGTTGGGGTTGAGCTTGAGCGGAAGGCGCGAGGCTGCAAGGCAGGAAACCCAAACCCAGCCAGACGGTCCAGACCGCAACTCTTCGAGAGGTCATGAGATGCATCAATTATGATGCGGCGCGGCGGGATTTTGGATTTCCAATCGCGCGCGACGTTTTTATCGGTAACGGGCGAGTAACATCGGACGTCATTATTAGTGACGCACACATGGCACCCCGACTGGTGTACCGTGGAGCCATAAATCTTATGTGGAATTCCCTTTATAAAGGAGACCAACGATGAGTGAAGGCAGCGCAACCTCTTCAGCAGCTTCGGCGAAAACGCCATCTTACGTGCGTCCCGGATTTAACAACATCGCTCCGTACATGCTGGTGGCCGGAGCGGATCGATTCATCGAATTTTTGAAGGCCTCGTTTGCGGGCACGGAACGGATTCGAGTGCCGCGGCCGGACGGGTCGATCATGCACGCCGAGGTGGGCGTAGGCAACTCGGTGATCGAACTGGGCGATTCGAACGAGCAGTTCGTGGCGCGGCACCACTTTGTACATCTGTATGTAGACGATGCCGACGCCACGTACCAACGTGCGTTGGGTGCCGGCGCGAAATCCGTTTACGCGCCAGCGGACCAGCCGTGGGGCGACCGCCAGGGATGCGTCAAGGACGAGTTTGGCAATGTGTGGTACATCGCCACGGCGAAGGGGTGGACGCCGGGCCCGGAAGGATTGCTGAGCGTGCAACCCTTTCTGCATTTACACGACGCGGAAAAGATGATCCCGTTCGCCGAAGCTGCATTCGGCGCGGAGGCGCTGGGGGTCGCCAGGTCAGACGAAGGCAAAATCCTGCATGCCACGATTCGCATCGGCAAGGCCACATTTGAAATCGACGAGGCGAGCGGGGAGTCAGACGCGGCGCCGTCCTACCTGCACACCTACATTCCGGATGTCGACGCGTATTACGCGAAAGCTCTCCAGGCTGGAGCAGTCTCCGTTGAAGCGCCCGTCGATAAGCCATATGGCGAGCGGGCCTGCGCGATAAACGATCCTTTCGGCAACATGTGGTTTCTGGCCACCTACACCGGCGCTTGCGCGTGAGGGCCTTGCACGTGGCGAGTGGCCGCGAAGTCCGGGTAGTTCTATAACACCGAAGTAAGTGATATAAGCAGTTAACGCTGCTGCACAGTTGCCGCCACGCTCAATAAGGGGCCTATGCGTTATCTGCTCGAGATGCGATCTGCCGGTAGTACGTGCGGCTGCGCTACGGCGACGACCATGCGCCCCGCCGGGGGGCTTCCCTACCTTCCCGCATTCGTTCTGGCGCTGATTTGTTTCTTCGTTCCAAACCAGGTGCGAGGCGACACGATTTCCGGCACGGTGAAGGATCCGTCCGGGGCGGTCGTGGCCGGTGCGCGCATCGAGATCACTGGGGAGAACCTGTCGCAGACACTGGTACTGACGTCTGACGCATCGGGTAGATTCGAAGCGCCGAATTTGAAGGCGGGAAAATATTCCATCCGCGCCGCTAAAGAGGGATTTGACGATTTTTCCACCGTCGTGGATCTGCAGGGCGCCGCCGATGTGCCGCTGAGTTTGGCGATTACCGCGCAGCAGACCAGCGTTACGGTGACCGGCAAGAGCCTGGCGTTCGCCAATACCGACGCTGTATATCGACAGCTCCGCGATCTTGGACTTGGCGATACGTTTCAGTGCGAAAACTTCTCCCTGGCCATGGACGTCGCCACCTTTGAATTGAAATCCGGAACCATTACATTGCTGCAGCCGGTCAACGGGTCGCAGACGGGCGCAATTTTCATCGGCAAAGGGCACTTCACGCTGAAGCCGCTCGCCGCCATCGACGCTCGCGAGATGGTGCGGCGCACCGGCGCGCAGAACGTCGAAGAGGACTTGACCGAAGTGGTCTTTCGCTTCACGCCGGGCGAGTTTACGCAACTCTCCGCGGGATTCGGACCGAAGGTGCCAACCCCAGCGGGAGCGGCGAACGCCTTTCAGCACTGGAGAGACAAGGTTCGGCAGCGCCACCAGGAGCCCGAGGGCTTGACGCAAGCGCTGCTCGAAAGCGAGTCCATCGACAACGTTGACGCGGATGTGCTGGCCGCCATTTACAATCCGAAGCATCCCCCGTTTTTCAACGCTTACATGCGCGGCACGGCCCACAAAGACCTGCGTTTTTTCATACGCACGCGGGTAGGAGCTGTTCCGCAAATCGACTCCCCGGAAGAAGTGGCGCTGATCAACTGCAGCGGCTCAGGCATGGATGATGGCATCTGGTATTTGCAGCACTTGAAAGTGGAACTGGTGAGCCACACCGCAAATTCGGGCCAGGAAAAACGCCTGTTCGCCACCCGCCATTACGCCATCGAAACGGTAATCGGGAAAAATGACCGCCTGATAAGCCGCGCGACGATTCAATTTGAACCGCTGATCGCGGGCGAACGCGTTTTAAAATTTGGCTTGCTGCCTAATCTGCGGGTCGTGCGGGTTACCGGAGAGCATGGGCAGGATCTGCATTTCATCCAGGAAAACAGAAGACAAGATGGTTCCTTCTACGCCGTTCTGGACGAAGCTCCGGGGATGGGCCAGGCGCATTCGATCACCGTGGACTATGGCGGCGACAAGGTGCTGAGCAACGCGGGTAATGGCAGCTATTACGTGCGAGCGCGTGAATCGTGGTATCCAAACCTGAACGGTTTCGGGGAAAAGGCGCTTTACGACCTGACGTTTAAAGTTCCACCGTCGAATATCGTGATCAGCGTCGGCAAACTGGAAGAGCAGCATAGCGAAGCGGGGTTTGCGGTGAGCCACTGGGTAACGCCGGTGCCCATCGCGGTAGCGGGATTCAACTACGGCCAGTACAAAAAAATCGATTTCCCGGATCCCATCACGCATTACCAGATCGCTGGATATTATTTGACGGAATTACCGTCCAGCTTGAAAGGCTATGAAGGCGGCGCGCTGTCGGGAATGGCGCCGATGGCGATGACCAAGTATGCGCTGGACCAGACACGCGCGCAGATGCAAGTGTGCACGCTTTATTTCGGGCGGGCGCCTTACGAAAATATGAACATCACCGAGCAGCCAAATTTCAATTTTGGCCAGTCGTGGCCCAACCTGGTGTACCTGCCGATTTCAGCGTATATGGACTCTACACAGCGATGGCTGCTGTTCGGGGAAATCAATGCGAAGTTCACAGGATTCGTCCAGGAGGTGACGCCGCACGAAGTGGCCCACCAATGGTTCGGGCATGCTATCGGATGGGCTTCCTATCACGACCAGTGGCTGTCTGAAGGCTTTGCGGATTTTGCGGCGGCGTTGTTTCTGCAACAGGCGGTGGGACCGAAGTGGCAAAAAGACTACACCGAGTTCTGGCAGCGGCAACGGGAACGGATCCTGGAAAAAAATAGTTTTGGTATGGCGCCGAATGATGCCGGCCCGCTGTGGCTGGGCCTGCGGCTGATGTCTCCGCGCACCATGAGGGCCTACCAGGACGTAACATATTCCAAGGGCGCGTATGTGCTGTCGATGTTGAGATCCGTGATGAGAGCAGACAACGGCACGGGCGAGCCCGACCAGGCATTTATCGACATGATGCACGATTTCACGGCGAGTCACCGGGACAGTCCGGCCTCCACGGAAACCTTCCGGGCCATCGCCGAGAAACACATGACCAAAGATATGGACCTGCAGAAAAATGGACGGCTGGATTGGTTTTTTAAAGAGTGGGTATTTGGCACAGAGGTGCCGCGTTACAGCTTTAAGTATGAATTGCAGCCTGCGGAGCCGGGGAAATTCAAGGTGCAAGCGGAGATAACACAAAGCGAGGTAGGCAGCAATTTCGCGATGTTCGTTCCAGTATACGGAGACTTTGGAAACGGCATGGTGCGGCTCGGCCAGGTGGCGATGGTGGGGAATTCCACGCGAAAAGTGATTTTCAATCTGGATCGGCGACCCAAGAAAGTTGTACTCAACGTGTACAAGGAAATTCTGGAACGCTGATCCTTCCGGCATTTCTTTCCAGCCTGCAGTATTTTAAAAAGCAAAGCTAATAAATCAGCTTGAGAGAGAACTGGATGTGCCGCTAAAAAAAACGGACTGAAATACGAGAGAAAAAAGAACGCACAGCAACGCGCGAGACCTGGCAGACATGGCGGCCATTATACTCACGAGCGATTCGAGAGATTCTCGTGTAATCTCACGGTCGAAAACCAGTAGCTTCACGCAATCCGCAAAAGCGAGGTGCGCTTGCCAATCTCCGCAGTAGACGCAATCAATCCGGCATTCCAGCACGCCAAAACGCAACTGCTGAAACCGTTTCGCTTCGGGCAGTGGGTGCGGCTGGCGTTCGTCGGGTTTTTAGCCGGAGAGCTGGGTTCCGGCGGAGGATGCAATTCCAGTTGGCGTATTCCGTCGTCGCATCACCCGCGAGACACTGGCCATATTCATACTGCGCTTGCGGCGGCGCCCTTTCCGCACTGGAATCATCCGGCGCTGGGCGCAGGGCTGATCGCTTTTCTGGTTGTGTGTGGATTGGCGTTGCTGGTCATTTTTATTTACATCGGCAGCGTAATGCGATTCATTTTGTTCGACAGCATCATCGCTAAGGAATGCCACATCCGCAAAGGTTGGGATGCGCGGAGGCGCGAGGGCGCGCGGCTTTTTGTGTGGCACATGTTGTTGATGGTAACGAGCATCGCGGGATTCGTGGCGTTGATCGGGATTCCGGTGGCGGGTGCGTGGACGCTTGGCTGGTTTACATTTCCGAGGGATCACGTGCTCGGGCTGATTCTGGGCGGCTGCGTGCTGCTGATGCTTTTCTTAGCGTTTATGTTCACGCTGCTGCTGGTGCACGTCCTGACCAAGCATTTTGTGGTGCCGCAGATGGCCCTGGAGCAAGTCAGCGCCATGGAAGGATGGCGAAGACTTTGGAGGTGGATTAAGGCGGAGAAGGCCGGCTATGCGGGCTATGTCGGAATGAAAATTGTGCTGGCGATCGGGGCTGGCATCGTTCTGGGGATCGTGACGGTGATGGCGGTGTTGACACTGCTTTTACCCCTGGGAGGAGTAGGAGCCATTGCAGTGTTAGGGGGGATGGCTGCCGGGATGAAGTGGACTTTCATCACCATCGCGCTGGCGGTGCTTGCTGGATGCCTGGCGTTCGCGGCTATACTGTTTACCGCTTCATTGATCTCGGTGCCCGCCGTCGTGTTTTTCCCTGCGTATTCAATTTATTTCTTGGCGTCACGCTACTCGCCGTTGGCAGGGCTGCTATGGCCTCAAGCAGCGGCTCCGGCAACTCCGACTACGACTCCGTTCGAACCACCGCCTTTGCCGCCAGAACCGGCGCCATTGGGCTAGTCGCTAGCCCGCTGCGGTGGCGGAAAAAACAAAACGCCAATCGAAAGATTGGCGTTTGCGTTTTGCGGGTTAGAAAATTTCAGCGATTCGCTTTGGTAGAAACCAAGCCGAGGACTAGAGCGCCTGCCAGTAGCAGCACGAGAGAGCTGGGTTCTGGCGTGGTGGTGGTGCCACCGCCCAAGTCGATGCCCGCGAGGTTTCCCTTATCGGTGTAAAAGGTCCAGGAAGTGGGGAAGCCTGCACCGCCGAGGAATTTAAAGGTCGCAGTGTTGACGCCATCGGTTTCGCTGAGGAAAGATGCCAGCGAATCGGTAGTGCCCACGGTGCACGGTCCGGTAAGGGCGTTGCCTGTGCTCGAAAGAGCGAAAGCGGAAGTCCCGTTGTCGCAGGCGAACGCGCCGTAGTTGCCGGTAAGGGAATTAAAAGTGAATGTCACGCTGGAATTGGGAGCGATCGTTCCAGGAAGCTGGAATACGTCAAAGACAGAGACGCTCGTCGTAGTTTTCAGCCCGTCATTGGTAACAAAGTTGAAAACGGGAACGCCGTTGATGGTGCTCACGGGAGCGGACGTAAAATTACCGCAATTCTCGGTGGTGGATATCAGGCAATCCGCGAAACTGAGGTCGACGCCATTGTTGGAAGCTCCCTTGTCCTTACGGATGCCGGGGCCTGCGAAGGTGGAAAAAGCGGTGACCAGGAAAATTGCGACGAAAAGGCTAATGGTCTTGCACGGTCTCATTCTTGAAGCCCTCCAGAATTAAAACATAAGCGCGCTGGGCCAGTAAGCGCGAAGGCGTACATTATGCACTCGGAGTGCCTTAAAGGAAAGGTTTGTATTGGTCCAAGGGATACCCGCGACTGGAAGAGACTTATTGATGACCGGCTGACATGCAAGCGCTGAATCCGGCTGCGCGGCCAGGTGTGACATAATGAGCAAAATTTTTGTGGGCTTTGATTATGGGCGATTCGAATTCGAGAGAGCCTCCAGACGATACGCGTCCAGCATCGCCTTTGCCGGATGAAGGCGAAACATTGGCGGGCGAAGAGCCTTCTCTGACGAAGGCCGCTGCTTCCACTTCCGCGTTTACAAGAACCCAGATTTTAGCCGGACGTTTTCGCATTTTGCGCTTCGTGGCGCGCGGCGGCATGGGAGAGGTGTATGAAGCGGAGGACCTGGAGCTGAACGAGCGCGTGGCGCTGAAGACCGTACGGTTCGAGATGGCGGAAGACGAGCGGACGGTGGAGCGCTTCAAGCGGGAAATTCAACTGGCGCGAAAGGTCACGCACGCCAGCGTGTGCCGGACCTATGACGTCTTCCGGCATGCGGACGGCGACAGCGAAAGCGGCGGTCGCGAAACGCTGGTTGTGAGCATGGAGTTCCTGAGGGGCACGACGCTGTCACACGAGATCAGGTCGCAAGGGCGGTTAACGCCGGAGTTTGCCCTGCCGATCGTCGAACAAATGGCCGCGGGGCTGGAGGCGGCGCACGCCGCGGGCGTCATTCACCGGGACTTTAAGAGCGCCAACGTAATCCTGGTGCCTTCGCCGGGAAGTCCCGGGGGAGTGCGCGCGGTGATTACGGATTTTGGCCTGGCGCACGGCGTGACCGGGAATCTGGCCTCGCTGACCGGTTCGCTGGACGTGGTGGGGACTCCGGCGTACATGGCGCCTGAACAATTGGAATGCAAAGACGTGACGGCCGCGACGGATACCTACGCGCTGGGCATCGTGATGTACGAGATGCTGACGGGCAGCGTGCCGTTCAAGGGCAGCTCGGTAATATCCACGGCGCTAAAGAGGCTGACCGAAAACGTGCCTTCCCCGCGAACCATCGTGGGCGACATCGACGCGCAATGGGAAGCGGTGGTCCTGCGATGCCTGGAACGCGATCCGGAAAAAAGATTCGCGAGCACTCAGGACGTGGCGGAAGCGTTGAGAGGGCGCGAAGTGGCGCCGCCCTCGACAGTTCCCACTGCTCCTGGGCCGAGAAAATATCTGATAGCGACCATGTTAGCTGTGGTAGCGATCGTCAGCGTCGTGATTTATTTCGCTGCGTTTCGTTATGGATCGAAAGTAACGCCAACAACGAACGTAGCTACGTCGCCGGCGAACAAAACCAGGCAGTCGGTCGCTATCCTCGGATTCCAAAATCTTTCCGGCCGGCCGGAATCGGCGCTGCTCGGGGACGTGTTGACGGACGGCTTGTGGTCGCAACTCGATGTTGAGGAAATTCGCTTCGTGCCGCCGGGCCGCGTAGACGACATGAGAAGAGACCTGGGCATCAAGGAAGTGAATGACGATCCGGGCAAGGAACAATTGCGGCGGATTGGGGAATACCTGGGCAGCGATGTCATCGTGACCGGAACGTACCGGGTAGACACTGAAAAAGGCCCTGACAAGATTGAATGGAACGTGCATCTGTTGCGGGCGGCAAACAACGAAAGCCTGGGTTCGGTGCAGCAGACGGGAACGGCTTCGAATGTGAACGAGATGGCGTCGCGAGCCGGAAAACTGATTCGCGCGAAATTGGGAATCGAGCTGAGCGCGCAGGAAGAAGCGCGGCTAGACAGTTCTTTTTCGACGAATCCGGACGCGTTACGCGACTTTGCGGACGCGCGCGTAAAGCTTCGCAACTTTGATTTGCAGGCCGCCATCAAGCTGCTTACAAAATCCGTGGCCGCCGATCCAAGATTCGCGCAACCGCACGTGGCGCTGGCGGGAGCGTGGTCGGACCTGGGATTCGAGACCCGGGCGCAGGACGAATCGAAAAAGGCGCTCGATCTTTCCGCAAACATGTCGGTGGAAGGCAAGGGCCTGGTGACTGGGCGTTTTTACGAAACCAGGCACGACTGGCCGAAAGCGATCGAGGAGTACTCCTCGCTGTGGGCGCTGTACAAAGACAATCCGGAATATGGCTTGCTGCTGGCGAAGAGCCAGAGCGCGGCGGGAAAAGCTGCGCAGGCGCTGGTTACTTTACAAGAGGTTCGAAAGCTGAAGCTGCCGCTGCAACTGGCCGCGCAAGCGGATTTGCAGGAAGCGGAAGCGCAGGAAGGCGTGTCTGACTTTGAGAAGCAGTTGGCGGCGGGAGCAGCAGCGGCGCAGAAAGCGGAATCGCTGAACGCAAAACCGCTGCTGGCGCGAGCGCGAATCATCCAGTGCGGAGCGCTGTTGAACGCCGGAAAGCCCGATGAAGCAAAGCCGAAATGCGATGAGGCGCTGAAAATCAATGAGGATGAAGGCGACGCGCTCGGAACGGCGCGCGCG
>JBBSFG010000071.1:0-13670 GCA_038238965.1 Candidatus Acidiferrales bacterium
GATCTGGCTGTGCGTGATTTTGCTTTCTGGCGCGCGGGCGGAAGCAGTGTCGCAACATGCCTTGCCGGATGGCTATACCCGACGGGTGTGGCAGACGCAGGACGGGCTGCCGGAAAACACGGTGCAGGCGTTCGCGCAGACGCCGGATCATTATTTGTGGATTGGAACGAGCGGAGGACTGGTGCGCTTCGATGGCGTGCGATTCGTGGTGTTTGCACGGGACAACACGCCGCAGATACACGAGAACAGTATTTTTTGTTTGACGGTGTCGCACGACGGGAGCCTGTGGGCGGGCACCGATGGAGGAGGATTGCTGCGGTATCACAACGGAACATTTCGTTTGTATTCCGCGGGGGATGGATTGGCAAACAGTTTTGTGCGCGCTATTTATGAGGATGGTAAAGGGGAGATATGGGCGGGAACCGATGACGGGCTATTCCGGCTGGCAGGCGAGAAGTTTGTACGAGTGGACGGACGGGGAAAAATTCCCGCGCTGGCGGTGCACGGTATGCGCGAGGATCATGCCGGGCGATTGTGGGTTGGGGGCTCGAAGCTGGTGATGATCGAGGGGGATGGATGCGAAGAGTTCCAACTGGAAGGCTATCCGAGCGCTACGCGGGTAAAGTCGATTCTGGAAACCAGGGACGGGACGATATGGGTGGGAACGGTGTCGGGACTACAGCGGCGGCGCGCCGGGTCTTCGAGTGAGCGATTCGAGAAGGTAGGGGAGGTGTCCACTACAGTGCGGGTGTTGCGAGAAGACAGCGCGGGGACATTATGGATAGGCAGCATCGGCGGCGGGCTGCTGCGCTATCGCGACGGGCATTTCACACGAGTAGCGACGTCGGACGATCCGCCGAGTAATACGGTGCTGGCAGTATTTGAAGACAGCGAGCAAAACATCTGGAGCGGGATGCAGACCGGAATGCTGCGACTGAGCCGGACGGCGATGAGCACCTTTCCGCTGCCGGACGCGGCGAACGCCGATTTCGAAACAATCTATCCGGACCCCGACGGATCGCTGTGGGTAGCCAGCACGCACCTGTACCGCATCAATTCGCGGCGAGACGATTCGCAGCTGATTGCCGCGCCGGAACCGGGGATTCGGGTGCGAAATATCTTGCGGGAACGGTCTGGCGCGCTATGGATCGGGACGGACGGGCATGGAGCATTCCGTTCGGACGGCGCTAAGCGAATGCACTTCACAACGCACAATGGACTGACCAACGACTTTGTGCGCGCGTTTCTTGAGAGCCGGGATGGAAGCATCTGGATCGGCACCGATGAAGGAATCAATCGCTGGCATGACGGAGTGTTGAGCACTTATGGGATGACGGACGGCCTGTGTTACTTCAGCGTGCGGACGCTTTTGGAGGATGACGAAGGCGGTGTGTGGATTGGGACGGACCGCGGAGTGAGCCACTGGAAGGGCGGGCAGTTCGTGCAGGACGAGGTAACCCAGCGGCTGCGCTCGGAAAAAGTGTGGGCGATTCACGAAGACCGCGACGGAGGATTGTGGTTCGGAACGAGGGGAGCGGGGGTATTCCGGTGGCGCGGAGGAAAGTTGGCTTCGTTCAACAGCGCGCAGGGACTGGCGAGCAACAGCATTTATCAAATTCTGGAGGACTCGCGGGGAACATTCTGGATGAGTGGACCGAGTGGGATTTCTTCGGTGGCGCGGCACGATCTGGATTGGTTGACGGAGCACCCGGATTTTCGTCCGGCGGTGACGCTGTACGGACTATCCGATGGAGTGGAAGCGACGCAGATGCACGGCGGCACGCAGCCCGCGGGATGCATCACAGCGAGCGGGGAGTTGTGGTTTCCGAGCAATCGTGGACCGGTTCGAATTCTGCCGGACCAGACGCGCCCGGGGGATTTGCCGCAGGTAGTGATCGAGCAGGTGCTGGTGGACGGACGTGAAGAGCCAATTTCAGGGCGGCTGGTGGTGCCACCTGGCGAGGGAAAACTGCAGATCGATTACAGCGCGATACGGTTGCGATCGCAGGAGCGCATACGGTTTCGTTACAAGCTGCAGGGATTCGATCACGATTGGACAGAGCCGTTGAACAGCCGGGTGGCTAATTATACGAATCTGCCGCCTGGAGGGTATCGATTTGGCGTGCAGGCTTTTGAGATGAATATGCCGGATAAGGCGACGGAAGCGTCGCTGGAAATCTTGTGGCGGCCGCACCCGTATCGCACGGGATGGTTCCTGGCGTTGTGCGCGTCTTTGATTTTGGCGGCGGCCATCGGAGGTTACCGATTGCGACTGGCGCAGGTGCACAAGCGGTTTGAGGCAGTGCTGGAAGAAAGAAACCGGATTGCGCGGGAGATGCATGACACGGTGATACAAGGTTGCGCGAGCGTTTCGGCTTTGCTGGAGGCGGTGGTTTCGCTGGAGCCGGATGATTCCGCGCCGGCCCGGCCGCTGCTGGATTCGGCGCGGCGGCAGGTTTCCGCTACGGTCGGCGAGGCGCGCCGGGCGGTCTGGGACTTGCGGCGGAAGGGAACCGCAGCTCCCGAAATTAATTCGTTACTGGATCAGATGACGAAGCAAGTGAGCCAGGTATCGCACGTGCCGGTGCAATTTGAAGCGTCGGGGAAACCCGTGCCGCTGGATGACGCGGTCGCGCACGTGGTACTGATGGTGGCGCGCGAAGCGGTGTATAACGCAGTGCGACACGCGCAGCCACAGACGGTTAGCGTCAAAGTTCGTTTCGCATCGCAAAGCATGCAAATGCGAGTGGTTGACGATGGCTGCGGATTCGAACGGGGAGAAGCGCTTACGGTGGACAGCGGGCATTTCGGACTGGTGGGAATGCGCGAACGGATTGAAGGTGTGGGCGGGCGGTTCGAGGTGCAGACGTCTCCGGGAGAGGGAACGGAACTTTCGGTGGAGGTTCCGGTGCGCGTGATGGGCGGGGGAAAGCACGCGATGAGTTTCAAAACATGAGCCCGAGCCAAAAAATCAGCGTGCTGGTTGTGGACGATCATCCCATCATGCGATTGGGAGTTGCGGCGATCATCAATGCACGGACGGACATGTGCGTTTGCGCGCAAGCGGGGTCGGGGCAAGAGTCGGTGGCGATGTTCAAGAAGCACCGGCCGGACGTGACATTGATGGACCTGCGGCTGCCGGGAATGAGCGGGCTGGAGGCATTGCGGGCCATTCGGCAAGAGGATGCCCATGCGAAATGCGTGGTGCTGACAACGTACGAAGGAGACGAGGACATTCACCAGGCGCTGGCGGCCGGAGCGCTGGGGTACATCATCAAGGGCATGTCGCACGAAACGCTGGTGGATGCCGTGCGTAAAGTGAACGCGGGCACGCGCTTTCTGCCGCCGCCGATTGCGCGCAGTTTGGAGGATCGGACTCCTAATTCGGATTTGAGCCCGCGGGAGCGGGAAGTGCTGTCGCTGATGGTGCACGGAGACAGCAACAAAGAGATCGGCAGCAAGCTGGGGATTACGGAGGCGACAGTGAAGTGCCACGTGAGCGTGATTTTGATGCGTTTGGATGTGCATGACCGCACGCAAGCGGTGATCGCGGCTTTGCAGCGTGGCCTGGAACACCTGTAGATTCCAGAGCAGACTGACTTGTTGCGATCCTACCTTGGTAGGATTTCCACCGTAGACAGCCCGGGATAGACTCTTTCGCCGGCGCGACCACCGGAAAATCGAATATGAAATTCAAATCCGTGATCGGGTTGAGCTGCGCTCTGCTGGCGGCGTCCGGGAGTGCGTCCAGTGCAGCGGCGGCGAATTCCGCTACCAAGGCTCGGGGACCGCGTCCGCTGGTGATCGATGCGAGCAAGACACCTGCGCCACCAGCACCGCTTGATTTTTCCGTGGGTGGCAGTTCGCCGGACGGGCACGTGCTAGGGGCTAACACGCACTACCTGACGCTGGACGGCAAACCGTGGTTTCCGGTGATGGGGGAATTCCATTACACGCGATTTTCCGAAGCACACTGGGAAGAAGAAATTCTGAAGATGAAGGCCGGGGGCGTCGGAATTATCTCGACATATGTTTTCTGGATTCACCACGAAGAGATCGAAGGGAAATTTGAGTGGAAGGGGCAACGGGACCTGCGGCGATTTGTGGGACTGTGCGCCAAGCATGGGCTGTATGTGTGGATCCGAGTGGGCCCGTGGGCGCACGGGGAAAGCCGGAATGGAGGTTTTCCGGACTGGCTGATACAGAAGCAGGCTACGAGGCAGAACGATCCGGGATATCTCAGGTACGTGCGACGGTTCTACGGGGAAATCGGCCGGCAAGTAAAAGGATTGTTCTGGAAGGATGGCGGGCCGATCATCGGAGTGCAAATCGAGAACGAGTACCACGAACATGGCGCCGGTAAAGGCGCGGAACACATGTTGACGCTACTCGGACTGGCGAAAGACGCTGGACTGGACGCTCCATTTTACACGGCGACGGCATGGGACGCCGCCGAAGTGCCTTCCAAAGGGATGCTGCCGGTATTCGGCGGATACGCGGACGCTTTCTGGAGCCGCAGGATCGATGAACTGCCGCCGAATGCGAATTTCTTTTTTTCGCGGATACGCAGCGACGAAAACGTAGGCAAGGACCTGCGATCGAAGCGGCCCGACCTGGATGACCGGTATGCCGGGTATCCGTTCCTGACTGCCGAAATGGGAGCAGGGATGGAGATGGCGTACCACCGGCGCCCGGTGATGAGCGCGAGCGATACGGCGGCGATGATGCTGGTGAAACTGGGGTCGGGCGTGACGCTGTATGGGTATTACATGTTCCACGGCGGAACGAATCCGGAGGGAGAAAAAACCACGCTGCAGGAATCGCAGGCGACGGGATACCCGAACGACGTGCCAGTAAGGTCGTACGATTTTCAAGCACCGCTGGGGGAGTTCGGGCAAACGAACCCGTCGTACCGCGACATCAAGGGGCTGGATTTATTTCTGAGACAATTTGGCACGCTGCTGGCTTCCACAACGAGTTATTTTCCGGAACGGATGCCGCAGAGCAAACGGGATACGTGGACGCCGAGGGCAGCGGCGCGCATCGAGGGGGAGCGCGGATTTATTTTCCTGAACAATTATCAGAGGACGTATCCGCTTCCGGCGCGGAAAGATTTTCAGGTAGAGCTGAAACTAGTATCGCAGACGATAAAGGTGCCGAGGAATAGCGTTGAAGTTCCTGCCGGGGCGTACACCATATGGCCGGTGAACCTGGAGATGGGGGGAATAACACTGAGGTATGCGACGGCACAGTTGATGTGCAAACTGGACGATTCCCGAACGTATGTTTTCTTCGCTTGGCCGGGAATTTCGGCGGAGTTTGCGTTCGAAGAAGCGAATGTAGAGTCCATTGAAGCGCCGGGGGCACGAATCGAGAGGGCGGGAGGCCACATCTTCGTCAGCGGGATACAGGCGGGGACGGAGGCGAGTGTGCGGATTCGCACACTCAATCAGGAGATGACGCAGATCGTGGTGCTGTCGCGCGAGCAGGCGCGGAATCTATGGATGGCGGACGTGGGAGGTAAGGCCAGGCTGGTGATTTCGCCGGGCGGGGTGTTCTTTGCGGAGGACCGCATACGTGTGCGCGCGTTCGATCCGTCGCAATTGAGGTTCGGAATCTTTCCCAAACTGGAGCGGACGCCCGCGGGTTTTGAGGCGAAGGGGATGGATGGAATTTTTGAGCAGTACCAAGCTCATGTGCAACGGGAAAGCATCACGGCTACGGTGGAGCGACTGAAGGAGGCGAGTCCTGCTGCTCCCGTGAAGAGGGGTGACGAAGTGGCGATGGCGCCCAACGAGGCAGCTTTCGATGGGGCGGCGCGCTGGTCCATTCATGTTCCGGCGATCAAATCGCCGGCGGTCGAGAACGTGTTTTTGCGGCTCAACTATGAAGGTGACGTGGCCCGGCTTTATTCCGGCGGCAAGCTGATGAGCGATGATTTTTTTAGCGGAACGACCTGGACAGTGGGATTGGATATGCTGATGTCTCGTGGGGAAGACCCGGAATTGGAGCTGAGGATACTGCCGTTGCGGCAGGATGCGCCAATTTACCTTCCCGCGGGTGCGCGACCGGTATTTCCTTCGAGCGGGGAAGTGGCAAACTTGAAGGAAGTGCTGGTAGTGCCGGAGTACGAGGCGGTTGCCGCTTTAAATCCCTGAACTTAGCCCTGAACTTACCGCTGAACTTACCCCTGTGTTTACCCGCGGATGGTTGTGGTCCGGGCGACTGCGGGCCCTCCGGCGAACGGGCTTGCCTGGCGGGCTGGTATGATTCAAAAAAGTAATCGCTTCTATCCAGAGTCCTACTTTAGACGGATTTCTTTCCATAGAGGCAAATCATAGAATCCCGATTAATTGGTCGAGACGGGTTGACCCACGCTGCCGCGTGGCGGTGCGGTCGACCTCGGATAAACACAAAAACGTCGAGGCGTTTTGCAGGTTTGTTGGAAGATGCGACACGGGAGCCGACCTGAAGTTACCCCGGGAAGGGGCTCCATGGGCCGCGAAAGACGGCGCATTTTATTCGGGTGCGAACGGTGTGGCCGCAAGGTGTCTGGTCAAGAGTGGTTCGACTTGGGATGAGATTCAGCTTCCAGGAGGCTCGCTGATGAGATTGGAAACGCTTCGAAGAAGTGGATTTTTGTTCCTGTTGGTAGCGATGATCGTGATGGCTCCCGTGGTGCGGGGCCAGAATGCCAATTCCGGGGAAATCCGGGGAACCGTTACAGATGCGTCCGGGGCGGTGATTGAGGGAGCGCAAATCTCGATCTCAAACGTAGACACTGGGGTCAGCATTGTTCTGACGTCGAACGGGGCGGGTATCTATGATGCGCCTTCCGTTCCGACGGGGAATTATACAGTTACATTTTCGAAAGACGGGTTCCATGAGTTGGTGCGCGAAGGCGTAGCCGTGCAGGTGCAGACGATGTCGATGGATGTCGTACTACAGGTAGGGGCTTCGTCGGAAAAGATAACGGTGACGGCTGAGAGCCCGCTGCTGCAGACGGAAACGTCTGATCAGCAGACTAACTTCGATACGAAGGCCGTGCTGGATGCACCCATTGTGGGAGGAATCTGGTTCAGCGAACTAACCAAGGTGCTGCCGGGAGTCGGAGGAGGGGCGGGCGGACAGAGGGACGCTTCCGGCGGAGAAGGCATAGCGGTAAATGGAACGCAGGCGTATACGGCGAATTTCCAGATCGAAGGCTCGTCAGCCACCGATCCCCGGGATTTGAACGCCAGCAACAACTACGTGCCGATTGACGCGATCGGGGAAATCAGCGTCAGCACCGGGAATGCCGGCGCGCAAAACGGAAACAGTTTGCTGACCCTGAATGCCAATTTGAGGAGTGGAACAAACCGCTGGCATGGCTCGCTGTTCGAGTTCGTGCAGAACGACAAATTCAATGCCCGGGGATTCTTCAACAATGCGGGCGAGAAAGCGCCTGAGCGCTGGAACGAGTTTGGCGGCAGCGTGGGCGGGCCAATTATAAAAAACAAACTGTTCTTTTATTTCACTTACCAGCGCAATCCGGTGGGCGGCGGCGGATTCTTCCAGACCACGGTGCCGACTGACGCGATGCGCAACGGTGACTTCTCGGATCCGAGTTTCAAGGCGACGATCTACGATCCGAACAGCTGCACGCCAGCCCCCTGCGCCAGGACGCCGCTGAACGGCGGATCGAACATGATTCTTCCCAGCCAGGTTGATCCAGTGGCCGCTGCGATTCTAGGTTTCATTCCCGTTGCTACGGATAAGACCACAAATTTCAATAATTTCAGCGCCATCGTGCCGACGCCGAGTTTGGGGCAATGGTACGTCGCTAAAATCGACTACCAGATTTCCCAAAACCACAGACTATCGGGCTCGATATTCGAATACCCAGTCACGGTGACATTCAACCCTGACGCCCTTTGCGGCCTGGGTTTTGACTGCACCAGGTCCACTCCGAACAACCGCAACCAATCGGCCAGAATCACCGAAACGTGGACGATTACCCCGAGGACGCTGAACGAATTTCGAATTGGGGCGCTGCGGGAGCACGATCAGTATGCGCCGCCGACATTTGGCAAGGGCTTTCCCGAAAAAATAGGGTTGCAGCCACAATATGGTTCGAATTCTCCAGCGGACGTGTTTCCCAATATTACGATCAATGGGTCTCCGCTAGCAGTCAGCGCGAACACGTTTATCGGCGGGGGTGTACACGCGAATCTGGTGGAAAACATCTACAACGCTTCGGACGTGCTGACCCTGGTGCGAGGCAAGCACACCATCAAGCTGGGTGGGGAACTAAACAGGCAGTTTCAACACGACACGACGTGGGGAGATTCGTCGTCGGGAGATTTCACGTTCACAGGCGTGGGAACGAACAGCGGGACGTCGCCGGATGCGCGAAACGGCGGAGCGCCGAGCAGCGGTATTCCGTTTGCAGATTTTCTGCTGGGCGATGTGGGAACCTGGAACGTCTTTAATGGAACGCCGACAAATATCGCCTCGTGGATCACCGGGGCGTTCGTGAATGACGATTTCAAAGTAACGCCGCGGCTGACGTTGAACCTGGGCCTGCGGTATCAACACCAAACCGGCTGGGCGGTCGCCAGCAACCAATTTGGAAATTTTGACCCGGCGCTGGTCAACCCGGGATTTTTTCCGACGGGATTCCCCGACCCGGTTCTGGGAGCTATTCATTACGGCGGAGTGAACGGGCACAATACGATCGAGCCCAGCGTGAATTCGTGGTCGCCGAGGATAGGGTTTGCGTGGTCGCCGTGGAACAAGTGGTCTTTCCGGGGAAGCTATGGCGTCTTCCAGGTTCCGCGAGGGAGCGAACTTTACGCGCACGACAATTTCCCAGCGACGTTAGGACTGGGTTTCACACCGCACGGGTTCATCGGCGATGGCACAAACGTGGCTTTCCCGTTGCAGACGGGGCCGCCGCCGGGATCGGTTACGTTTCCGACGGTGGACACTTTGTCGGCGGACCAGTTTAATTTCAGCCAGATCGGTTACTACGCGCCCAAACTTCCGCTGCAGTACAACCAACTGTTCCTGTTCAGCGTGCAGCGCGAATTGCCGTGGAACCATTTGATCGACGTGAGTTACGTGCACACCAAAGCCACGCATCTGAGCTTCCCCACGGACCTGAACCAAGTTCCGGCCGATCTATTGGCGGACCCGGGCAATGTGGGGGACGGCAGCTTCAACAATCCAAATTTTGACCGGCCATTCCCGCAATACACGAGCATCCTGGTGCACGATTTCACAGGATGGTCCAACTACAACGCACTGCAGCTGCGCATCGTGAAGCAGTTCTCTTACGGGCTAACGTACCAGTTCAACTACGCGTACTCCAGGATGATGGATACGGGTACCAGTTCGGGACACGATCAAAATCTGGACGCCTGGCAGGTTGCGCGAGATCCTCGGGCGAACTACGGATTGTCGCAACTGGACGCTACGCATAATTTCAACGGATCTGCCAGCTACGAACTGCCGGTAGGGGAGGGACGCAAGTTTGCGGTGCACGGCATCCTGAACCAGATCATCGGAGGGTGGCGCGCCACAGGGATTGTGCAGGCGCGATCGGGAGTTCCTTACACGCCGACGGTGGGCGGAACCGACCCGGCGCTATCGCGCTCGGCAAACTGCTTCTGCAGCTACACGCTGTTTGCGGATCGCATCGCGAGTGGTTCGAGCCTGTCGTCGTTCGCCGATCCAACCAACGGGGGAACAACGCCGGCATTCGGCGATGTGCAGAGGAACAGCCTGCGCGGGCCAAACTTTTTCAACCTGGATATGAGTCTGGGTAAGAGCTTTCGAATCCGCGAGAGCATGAGTTTCGAATTCCGTGCCGACGCGTATAACTTCCTTAATCATCCAGACTTCGGAATTCCTGACGGCAATATACTGTCCACATATGTGGTGGGCGGGCAGACACTGCCGCATTTCGGAGTCAGCTCGTCGGTGGTGGGCGGGAGCAGAATCTTCCAACTGGGAGGCCGCTTGACGTTCTGACGCGGTCTGTAGGCAAAACGCGATTGATTGAATCCTAAACTGGGTTAGGTTCTCGACCATGGCGAGTGGTCGAGCTCCAAGCCCAGTTTTTTTTCCTGGAGCTGAAATCAGGTGCTCCGGTGGCGTCTCGGTGGGTACAATCCGGCATGAGATGTAAATCCATTTTTCCGGCACGAAACGCGGCGTTGCGAGCCACGTTGCTGGGAGTTTTTCTCGCGCTGTGCGCAAATTTCCTGGCTGCACAGCCGGCCGGGCAGGCGGGCGAAGTCCGCAAACACCTTGCGAGTGGGGAAACTGCGCTGAAGGCAAAGAATACGGAGACGGCGGCAAAAGAGTTTCGCGCGGTGCTGGCGCTCGATCCCAAGAATGCGCAAGCGCACACTAGCCTGGGAGTGATTGCGTTCCTGCGAGGCGATTACGAGGCCGCTGCGGGTAATCTGCGCAGCGCCCTGGCGATGCAACCGGGGCTGATAAAAGCGCAGGCACTGCTAGGAATTTGCGAAAAGCGATTAGGGGATGCTTCGGCGCGCGCGCTTTTGGAGAAAACTTTTTCCAAGTTGCAGGATAAACCGTTGCGCATGCAGGTGGGAATGGAATTGGCCGGTCTTTACGATCAGCAAGGGGACCTGGCGGGTACGGCGTCGGTTATGCGCTCGCTGGTGGAGCTCGATCCCGACAACGTGGATGTTTTGTTCATGGCCCAACGGATTTACTCCGAACTGGCGGAAGAGACGCTGAACAAGCTGGCGGTAATCGCACCGGGGTCGGCACGTATGCAACAGGTGATCGCAGAGCGGCTGATTAATGAAGGGGACGTGAAAGGTGCGGTTGAGCACTATCGGAAGGCGTTGGAAATCGATGCGCGACTGCCCGGAGTTCAATACGAATTGGCAGAGGCCATCCTGGAGGCTGCACCCAGCGACGCGCAGGCACAGGCGGAGGCGGAAAAGGAGGCAGACGCGGCGGCAACCATGGAAGGCGACAACGCGAAGATACAATCTCTGCTGGGCAGAATTGCTTTGCTGCATTCGGATACGGAGCAAGGGTATGCGCACTATAGCCGAGCGTTCGCGTTGAATCCGATGGAACTAGAAGCGCAGATGGGGCTGGCGAAAATTCTGCTGATTCAGGATAAGCCCGAGGAGGCGGTGAAGTATCTACGTATGGCGGTGCAGGCCGATCCTTTGAATGGCGAAGCGCATTACCGGCTGGCGATGGTGTGCAGGAAGCTGAACCTGGCGGACGAGGCGGCGAAGGAGTTGCGGCTGTTTCAGGAAATCAAGCAAGCCAAAAATCGGGTGAAAGAGCTGTATAAGCAAATGAACAGGAAACCGAGAGAGCAGGATCAGGATCAGGATCAGGATACGTCCGATGCACCGCAGTAATATTTGTTGCTGCGGTGAATTGACGTTCCACATACCAGACGGCCCGAACTGTTCTTATCCGACCTTAGTAGGATTGATGCGGTGAATCGAATGGATAGAATCACAAAATCCAGTTCGCAGGTGGCGAAAGAAGTCGCGACTGAACGCCCGGTCAAAAGGCCGCAGCGAGAGCGAAAACGTGCGCAAAGACTTCTGGTGTACCTGGCTCTGGATTCTTACGACTGTCGACGCCGTTTATATTTCCGGTTGCGGGGGCGGATCTGGCGGTAGTAGCCCGCCGCCACCTCCAAAGGTGCCGCCGACGATTGCCAAGGCGTTCGGGGCGGCGAGCGTGCCGCTGAACGGATCCACCACATTGACTTTTAGTCTTTCGAACCCCAACTCCGGCAGTTCCCTAAGTGGCGTGGGCTTCACCGATGTGCTGCCCGCAGGATTGATAGTGTCGACTCCTAACGGGCTTACCGGCACATGCGGCGGGGGAGCGATTACGGCGGGCGCGGGGTCGAGCAGTGTCAGTTTGTCGATGGCCGCGTTGGCCGCAAGCGCTTCGTGCAGTTTTGCCGTGAATGTAACAGGCACGGCGCTGGGGCCTCAAAACAACGTGACGATGGCGGTGACGTCGGCGGAGGCGGGAGTTGGGGGCACAGCATCGGCAAGCATTAACGTGGCACCGGCGAGCCAGCAGCCTGCCGAACCCACCGACATCTCTCCGATCAGCGGAGAGGTGTACTACATTTTGAATCAGTTGAGCGGCTTGCAGGCGGACCTGAAGAACAATTCAATGGCGGCCGGCGATGGTATTTTGCAGCAGACGCGAAGTTTTACGTCGCTAAGCCAACGGTGGACATTTACGCCGGTGTCGGGTGGAGCCTGGCAGATTCGCAACGTAGCGAATCAGCTCTGCCTGGATACGTCGAGCAGCGGCGGCGTGACGTACGTGGTGCAGAATTCCTGCGCAGGTGGCACAGGTGAGCAGTGGGTGCTTACACCGGTCGCGAACGGCTATTCCACGATTTCAAACAAGACCAGCGGGTTGCTGATGGACGTGTTGCAGTCGGCGCTTGCGGCGGGCGCAGTGCTGGACCAGACCGCGGCGGGGAGCAGCGCTTCGCAAAGCCAGATGTGGCTGTTGCGGCCGGCGTTTTTTCGCGGCGTAGACAATGCGCTGCTTGAAAAACAGGAAGCCGATCGCGCGTCGACGGGATTGACGTGGTGGAAAGATGCGGGACAACCAGCGGATGTACTGGAAATCCTGAAAAACCACGGCGTGAATATGGTGAGACTGAGGTCCAGCTCCGAGCCTCCGTATTTAAATGTTTCGCAATCGGGATGCGCGGGCAACGCGTGTTACGGCGAAACCGAGGCGCAGGATCTGGATTTGGCGAAGCGCGCCAAAAACCTGGGAATGAGTGTCGAGCTGACGGTGCTTTTCGATGGAGGCAGTTCCGCGAGCGTTCCAGCGGCGTGGGCGGGGCACACGCTGGCGCAACTGCAGACGGACGTCTACAACTACGTTAAAGGCGAGATCATGGAGTATCGCCAGGCGGGGACCATGCCGGACGTGGTGTCCATCGGGAATGAAGTGGATACCGGATTTCTTGGCGCGACGGGCAGCCCAACGGGCGCAAACTTTGGCGGGTTTGCGGCGTTGCAGATCAAAGCAATGCAAGCGGTGAAGGATGCCGCGGCGGACACTACGGTGGGGCCCGCTATACCGGCGCCGCTGACCTGCATACACATCACGCCAGCTTGGGACCTGACGCAGTTTTTCACGCTGGCCAATCAGAATAATATTCCGTATGACGCAATTTGTCAGAGCTACTATCCCATTTTCCACGGACCGTTGACGGATGCGCAGGCCGCGGCGGCGAATCCAGGCGGCAAGCCAGTAGAGCAGGATGTGCTGGTTGCGGCGGCCAATAACCTGGGCAAGCCGATTTTCATCATCGAAGCGGGAGAACATTACGAGAATGGATTCCAGGCGAATGATCCGTGGTACAGCCCGCCGAGCACTGCGATGCAGCGGCAGTTTCTGATTGATTTGCAGAATGTAGAGAAAGCGCTGCCCAACAACCTCGGGATGGGGATGGAATACTGGAATGCCGCAGGTGTGAACATACCGAAATTGAACGGCGGATTTTTTAATGGGGACAATCAGGCGGACGCGATTTATATCTGGAATGGTTTGACACTGTTCGATAACGCGGACGGCTCCGGGACGACGAATGTGAGCGCGCCGAATTATTCGACGCCCCTTCCGGGATTGGACGC
>JBBSFG010000072.1:0-13588 GCA_038238965.1 Candidatus Acidiferrales bacterium
GCGGGCGGCGGCGGAGCGGGCGGCTCCATTGAGTTGCTGACTCTTTCCGGCGGAATTTCGGGCGCAACATTGCGCGCCAATGGGGGCGACGGGGGCAACACGTGGTTGGCGCAAACGCCGGGCGCAACCTATCCAGGACAGCGGCACGGACCGGGAGGAGGAGGCGGCGGCGGAGTGATTTTGACTTCCAGCGCGCCTGCTTCTGCGAGCGCGCTGCCTGGAACGAACGGCACTTCCACGACCATTCACGATTCTTATGGAGCTACTCCCGGACTTGGGAATGGAATTGTTACGACGAATCTAGGGATCTCAGGCTTTACGCAAACGCCTGGAAATCGGCCGGGTGCTCAATGCTCGGTTGCCGACCTGGTGGTGACGAATTCGGGCGCGCCAAATCCCGTGGTTCCCGGCGGAAATATAACGTACACGCAGACAGTTAACAATAACGGGCCGCAGCCGGCGCTGAATGTGGTGTTCAGCGAGGCGATTCCGTCGGGCACGACGTTTGTTTCGCTGGCGTCGCCGGCTGGGTGGACGTGCAGCACTCCGGCAGTGGGAGCGTCAGGAAATATTTCGTGCACGCTGCCGTCGAACGATCCCAGCACGCTTTCGACGTTTACTCTGGTGGTCAAGGTGGGTGCGGCGGTACCCAGCGGGACGACGATCAGCGACACGGATTCGGTGAGTTCCGGTGTAAACGACACGGACCTTTCCAACAATACCGCGACGGTAAATACCCTGGTGGCTGCGCCTGCGTCCGCGGATATCGCGGTGACGAACTCCGCCGCGCCGGGCACAGTGGCGCCGGGAGCGAACGTCACGTACACGCAGTCGTTGACGAATAACGGGCCATCGACGGCGACGAGCGTGAGCTTTACCGAAGCGATTCCGACGAACACGACATTCGTGTCGCTGACCAAGCCGGGCACTTGGACGTGCTTGACTCCCGCGGTGGGCGGCACCGGTACGGTGACGTGCACGATCGCGTCGCTGGCATCCGGCGGCACGGGAGCATTCACGCTGGTTACGAAAGTGAATGCAGGGACCGCGACGGGCACGGTGATAACCGACACCGATATGGGTTCTTCAGCGGTGACCGACTCCAATAACGCGAACAACAGCGCGACCGCGAACGTGACGGTGGCAGCGGCTACGCAGGCGGATATGGCCGTAACCATGACGGATTCGCCGAACCCGGTACTGGCGGGCGCGAATATCACATATATCGCGGTGGTCACCAATAACGGGCCGGCGACGGCGACGACAGTGACGGCTGTGGATACGATTCCAGCGAACACAACTTTTTCATCCGATACGGTACCGGCGGGTTGGACTTGCGTGGTGAACGCCACGACAGTTTCGTGCAGCAATGCATCGATGGCAGCGAATGCCAGCTCGACATTTACATTTATTTTTACGGTGACAGCGGGGACGGCGCCGGGCACGGTAATCGTCAATTCCATAACTGTGGGCTCAGCCGTCAGCGATCCCACGTCGGCGAATAACACGGCCACCACGAATACGACGGTGACATCGCCTTCGCAAGCGGACTTGTCGATTACGAAGTCGGCTTCGCCGGATCCGGTGAGCCAGGGCGATACGCTGGTTTACAGCATCACGGTGGCCAACAACGGACCGGCTTCGGCGGCGAACGTGGTGGTGAGCGATCCGCTGCCATCGGCGGTGACGTATCAATCTTCATCGGCAACGCAGGGGACGTGCTCGCAGACGAGCGGGACGGTGACTTGCGATATCGGCACGATGAGCAACGGGCAGATTGTGACCATCGCGATCAACGTGACGGCCACGACGATGAGCACTTCCAGCTATGCCGTGAATACCGCGTCGGTAAGCTCGACAACTTCCGATCCTGACAATACAAACAACAGCTCCACATTTACGTCCACTGTTGCGGCACCGAACGTGGTGCAACTGGTCTACTTCCAGGCGCAGCCGCGGCCGGAAGGTGGAGTGCTGCTGGAATGGCGCACGCGGGAAGAGATTCGCAATCTCGGATTCAACGTTTATCGCGAAGATGGGTTGGGCCGGCATCGCGTGAATCCATCGATCATCGCGGGTGGCGCGCTGTTTGTGCGCGGAGGCAAACCGCAACACGGGGCGAAAACATATCAATGGATCGATGCGGCGGGTACGGCGGAGTCTTCTTATGTGCTGGAAGACGTGGACTTGAATGGCGTGCGCACAGCGCACGGACCGGTGAACGTGGAGGGCGCTGCAGATGTGCGCCAGCGTGTGACGCTTTCTGCATCGCGGGCTTCGAATTCCGTGCTGCTGACGCAATTGAACCAGGTGAACGCGGCTACGGCGCAGGCCAGTACACCGACCACAGCTGATGCGCAGCCGGCCCGCGTGCTGCAGATGCCGCGGCCGACGTTTGTGAAGGTAGTGCCGGGCGAAATTCGAGCGTCGTTCGATGCCGTTGCAGCGGTGAAAATCAGCGTGCGGAGTGAGGGGTGGTATCGCGTGCCGCAGGCAGCGCTGATCGCCGGCGGACTCGAATCCGGAGCAGATTCGCGCTTTTTACAGTTGTACGTGGAGGGAATCGAGCAGCCCATGCTGATTTCGGGGCGCGGGGCAGGACCGCTGGGCCCGGGCGACAGCATTGAGTTTTATGGAACAGGGATCGATACGCCGTATTCCGACACGCGCGTGTACTGGCTGGTGAAAGGAACACGGCCCGGAAAACGAATCGCAGCGATTCCGGCGGTGAGCTCCGGCTCCAGCGACGATGCGCAGGGCTTTTTGTTCACGGTGGTTCGCGAGGACCGCACGACGTACTTCGCTACGCTGCTGAATGGCGAAGATAAAGACAATTTTTTTGGAGATGCGGTCACCTCGGAGCCGGTGGATGAAGTGCTGACCGTTGCGAACCATGTTTCCAGTTCCGCGTTGCCGGTGAGTGTGGACGTTACGCTGCAAGGCGCTACGGAAGGGCAGGCGCACCGCGTGTCGGTGAGCTTTAACGGCGCGTCCATCGGCGAGATGGATTTTGCCGACCAGGCGAATGTGACGAACACGTTCGCGGTGGACTCCAGTCTGGTGAGTGAAGGCGCGAACAGCGTCACGCTGACGGCGCTGGAAGGCGATAACGATGTGAGCGTGGTGCAGTCGGTCGCGCTGCATTATCCGCACAGTTATGCTGCAGATGGAAATTGGCTGCGCGCGACTGCGGCGGCGGGATCGAGCGTGCACATTACCGGATTCACCAGCCCGCAGATTCATGTGTACGACATCAGCGATACGCTGAATATTACGCAGATCAATGGCGCGGTGAAACTGGAAGGTGCGACGTATTCCGTGAGCGCGGCGTTGCGCGGCGGCTGGCCGGCCGAGCGGACGCTGGTGGCGTTCGCGGATGGCCAGATTTCCGCACCGACAGGGGTGACGTATCACGCTCCCAGTGTGTTGGGCGCGCATCGCGACAACGCGGACCTGATTTACGTTACGCATCCGGACTTCGTGAGCAGCCTGGCGCCGCTCAAGAGTTTGCGCGAATCCCAGAAGCATGACGTGTCTATCGTCACCGTCGATCAGATTTTTGACGCGTTCAATTTTGGCGAGCGCAGTCCTTATGCCATTCGGGAATTCCTGCGATTGGCGGCGGCGCAGAATCACGGGCCTCAGGCGGTGCTTTTCGTGGGCGACGCTTCGCTCGATCCGAGAAATTATCTAGGCTTTGGCAATTTCGACCTGGTGCCCACGCGGATTATTGAAACGGCGGCGTTCAAGACGGCTTCGGACGACTGGTTCACTGATTTTCAGCGCAATGGCTTTGCGACGATACCTAGCGGGCGCTTGCCGGTGCGCACTGTGGCGGAAGCAGCGCTGGCGGTTAAGAAAATTGTGGATTACGAACAGGGTTCGTATGCGGGAACGTGGAATGGGCAGGCGCTGGTGGTGGCCGACAGCAATATCGGTGCGAATTTTTCGACCGCGGCGAACTCGGCGGCGGCTACGCTGCAGGCCTCGCTGACGGTGAATACAATTCTGGCCGACGGGAAGGATCCGGACGCGGTTCGCGAACAGATCCTGGCGGGATTGAATAATGGCGCGCTGATCGTGAATTACAACGGCCACGGCTCGACCGAGCAGTGGTCGTTCGCAAATTTTCTGGACGATACTGCGGCGGGCGGGCTGAGCAATGGGCAGCGACTGCCGGTGTATTTGTTGATGGATTGCCTGAATGGATTTTTCCACGATGTGTACACGCAGAGCCTGGCGGAATCGCTGCTGTTGTCGCCGAACGGCGGGGCGGTGGCGGTTTGGGCTTCGTCGGGATTTACGGATGCGCAGCCGCAGGCTTTCTTGAATCAGGCGTTGCTGAATACGCTGGCGCAGAATCGGAATATGGCGTTGGGGAGCGCGATTCAGGTGGCGAAGAGTGGGGTTACGGATGCGGATGTGCGGCGGACGTGGATTTTGTTTGGGGATCCGGCGATGCGGTTGCAGTTTTCGGCGCCGGTGGTGAAAAAGCGAAAGCCTGTGACGGCGGATGAGGCGTTGCCGCGGCGCAGTTCGGATTCACGGCCTAATTCTTACCTTCCTCGTTAAGACAAAAAGTCATAGCCGGCTTGCGCGGTGGATCGAAGAGAGATTCCTCTCTGCGCAGACCGACTCCCTCGTAGTGCTACACCGGTGGGCGGGAGCCAAAGATGGCGGTGCCGATGCGAACTTCGGTGGCGCCTTCTTCGATGGCGATTTCGAAGTCGTGAGACATGCCCATGGAGAGGACGGGGAGCGGCAGGGCGGTGGTGGCAACGAGATGGTCACGCGTTTTCCGCAGGAGCTGGAAATAGGGGCGCACTTTTTCGGGATCGTCGAGAAACGGCGGGATGCACATCAGGCCGGCGACTTGCAGGAACTTCAGCGTGGTGAGCTTTTCGAGCAATGTGGGCAGCGTGGCGATTTCGGCGCCGGTTTTGGAGGCTTCGTTTTCGACGCGGACTTCGATGAGGATGCGCAGCTTTTCCGAAGCGTTTAATTCTGCGCGCGCGAGGTCGAGGCGCTGAGCGACGGGAAAATCGTCGACACTATCGACGGAATGGAAACTTTTCGCGGCGCGGGCAGCTTTATTGCTTTGCAAATGGCCGATCAGGTGCCAGGTTCCCTGCAGGTCTTCCAACTGGCCGCGCTTCCCTCCCCACTCCTGAACGCGATTTTCACCGAAATGACGGAGGCCTGCCTGGTAGGCGGCGCGGATGGATTCGGCGGGCTGCGTTTTGGACACGGCGATGAGGGTAACGTCCGCGTGGTGAAGGGATTTTTGGCGGGCGAGAGCAATGCGCTCCTGGATGCGTTGGATATTTTCGTGGATTATGGCGGGCATGGTTGCGAATAAATCGTAGCACGCGCGCGGATTTGCGGCACCGGGCCGCGCGGTTTACACTGCTGGCAACGTGGATTGCGGAACTTCTCGGACAGACTGGAAATACACTCTAAGGGCTGAGTCCGGCTCCGGTGTGTTTGTATGCGAGAGCTGAGGCGGCGCCTCTCAAGGGAACTGCAGCCCAGCGGGCGACGAAGTACACGATCAGGTGAGGGCAGCAGAGTTTAACGGGCGAGAAATACCGAACGATGACCAACAGCGGAAAATTGATCGCGATCGAAGGAATTGACGGGAGCGGGAAACGCACGCAAGTGGAGCTTTTGAAAAAGGCGCTGGAGGCGCGCGGATATCAAATCTATCTGACGGGATTTCCGATTTACGATTCATGGTTCGGAAAGATGGTGGGGGAATTCCTGAACGGGGAGTTCGGGCCGCTCGAAGACGTGGATCCGCATTTTACGGCGCTGCTTTATGCGGGGGACCGGTTCGAAACAAAGGGGAAGATTACGGATGCGCTGGCGGCGGGGAGAATCGTGCTGGCGGATCGCTACATCGGGTCAAACCTGGCGCACCAGACGGCGCGCGTTTCGGCGGCGGAGCGCGCGGAGTTTGTGAAGTGGATCGAACACCTGGAATATGAGATTTACGGGCTGCCGCGGGAAAGCGTAGTGATTTATTTGAGGGTTCCTCCGCTGGAGGGGCAAAAACTGGTGGCGCGGAAAAAGACGCGGCTGTACACGCCCGCGACGCACGATTTACAGGAAGGCAGCTTGCGGCACCTGGAGGATGCGGCGGAAATGTACGACGAGCTTGCGAAACGTAAGAACTGGGCTACGGTGCAATGCTTCGATGATGCGCAACACGCCATGCGGGCGCGAGACGAGATTGCCGCGGAGATTCTGGCGGCGGTTGAGACGGTGCTGGTGGGGATGAACGCGCAGGAGAAAAGTTAGCAATGGGCTTCGGCGAGTTTCTGGGCAACGAACGGATCGTGAGCGCGCTGCAGGGGGCATTGCGGGCGGGGCGTGTGCCGCATGCGCTGCTGTTTACGGGAGCGAGCGGGGTGGGCAAATATACCCTGGCGCGCATGTTTGCGCAGGCGGCCACTTGCGAGCGACTGACGGATGATTTCTGCGGGGAGTGCGCCACGTGCCAGCGCGTGGCGTTGCTGGCCGATCCCGCACTGCTGGTGGAGCACGGACTGGCGGAGCGCGGGGAGAGCGCCGATGCAGCGACGGTGGAGCGCATGCCGCTGATCCTGCAAACGCATCCGGATGTGTGGGCGCTGGTGCCTGACCCGGTGCGGCTGAAAACGCCCGTGGCGCGGCCGATGCTGCGCGTGGGGCAGATTCGCGCGGTGCAGCGCGCGGCGTATTTCCAGCCGATGGGGCGGCGGCGCATTTTTATTCTGGATGGCGCGGACACCATGCGCTGGGACGTGGCCAACGTGTTCTTGAAAATACTGGAGGAGCCGCCGTCGTCGGCGACGTTGATTTTGATGGCCCCGTCGCCTTATTCCCTGCTGCCGACGATTGTGTCGCGCTGCATGCAGTTTCACTTCGCGCCGCTGCCGCAGGCGGACGTAGAGAGAATTTTGAAAGAGAAGACGGACCGCAAGGGGAGCGAAATCACGGTGGCGGCGCAGCTTGCGGAGGGGAGTCCGGGGCTGGCGATGGAGATGGATGTGGAAGCCAGCACGCAGCGGCGGAAAGATGCGCTGCGGATTTTGACGCGCGCGGCGCAGGGGCAGGGTTTTGCGCAACTGTTCGCGGATACGGCGGCGCTGGCGAAAGATCGGGAAACGACGTTTGAGCGGCAACTGGAGATTTTTTATGGGCTGCTGACCGATTTGCTGGAATTGACGGCCAAGGTGAAAAATCCAATGTTGCGGAACAAGCCGCTGGCGAAGGAGTTGCAGGCGCTGAGTGACATTGTGAGTGTGGGCTGGGTGATGAAGGCAATCGCGGGATTCGACGAACTACACGCCGGTGTTCGGCGGAATTTGAACAAGCAACTGGGGCTGGATGCGCTGGCGGCTGAGCTGGCGGCAGGCGCTTGATTTTACCCGGCAAGATACAGGGTTTTAACACGAGTGGTAACGGGTTTGCTGGAGCGGGTAAATTGCGGATTCGCTGGGGCGTACTGTAACCCGCGGCAAGCTGGACGCATCATAGGGTCATAGGCAGTGACGTCACCCCAGAAGTGAACAAGGAGCGGTCATGGTGAATCGCCGGATGTTTCGTCCCGGCTTTGCGGATGTGAAAGACACGAACAGTTCACGGCCGGTTCATAACGGACCAGCGCCGAGCAAGAAACCGGCTCCTCCCGAAATGACCCACGCGGAGAATTTTTATTGGGTCAAGCAGATGCAGTCGCACACGCAGATGGCGGTGGTGCTGGAGGATGGAGAAGTGCTGCGCGGCACGGTGGAATGGTACGACCGAGATTGCATCAAGCTGACGCGGCAGGGCAGCCCCAACTTGCTAGTTTTCAAGCGCGTGATTAAGTACGTATATAAGGATGGCGAAGAGTCGGCGCACGGCGGAGACGAGTAGGAGTTCGTAGGCGCATCATCGCGCCGGATTAGAGTCATTCCCTGTGCTTGTCTGTAATTCCCTCAAGCGAAAATCAATGTCACGTTCCGGGATTGAGGTGCGTCTAACAGGGCAACTCTCCCGTGGATGGCTTGGCGTTGAGGTATGGTTGGATGTCAGCAACGGCAAACGCGAATTGGTCGCGAGCTGGACGGCATAGAGAAGTGCGGAGCGACTTATGCGCATCGGGATAACCTGCTATCCGACGTATGGCGGGTCGGGCGTGGTGGCGACGGAGCTAGGGGCGGAGCTGGCAGCGCGCGGGCACGACATACATTTCATCAGCTATGCGCCGCCGATCCGCATGAACCCTAACGACCCGAACATCCATTTTCATGAAGTAGAAGTGGCGTCCTACCCGTTGTTCGATCATCCCCCGTATACGCTGGCGCTGGCGACGAAGATGCTAGAGGTGTTCGAAGCGGAAGCGCTCGACTTGCTGCATGTGCATTATGCGATTCCACACTCGGTGAGTGCGATGCTGGCGCGGTCAATGGCAGCGCCGCGACGGCTGCCTTTCATTACTACCTTGCATGGAACGGACATCACGCTGGTGGGGAGCAACCGGAGTTACCTGCCAATCACGAAGTTTTCGATAGAGCAGAGCGACGGGGTGACGGCGATATCCCGATACCTGCTGAACCAGACGTTGAAGGATTTCGATATCAAGCGGCCGATTGAAGTGATTCCAAATTTCGTGAACTGCGATTTGTATACGCGGGACCCGGATCAAAAGCTGGCCGCGAAGTGGGCGCCTAATGGCGAGCCCATCCTGATGCACCTGTCGAATTTCCGTCCGGTGAAGCGGGTGACGGATGTAGTGGAAATTTTTGCGCTGGTGCGGGAGAAGATGCCCGCCAAACTGGTGCTGATCGGCGATGGGCCGGACCGCGGGGCGGCGGAATACCTGGTGCGCAAGAAAAAATTGCAAAAGGATGTAATTTTTCTGGGCAAGCAGGATCACGTGTACGAAAAGCTCGGGGCCGCGGATTTGTTTCTATTGCCGTCGCAACTGGAGTCATTTGGATTGGCGGCGCTGGAAGCGATGGCCTGCGAGGTGCCGGTGATCGCCACGAACGTGGGCGGACTGGCAGAAGTTGTGGAGCACGGCGTGGACGGATATTTAGTGGAGCCAGGGGACGTGCAAGCGGCGGGCAGATTTGCGATTGAACTTTTGTCGCGCGCGGATCGCGGGCGAGAGATGGGACGTACCGCGCGGCTGAATGCCAAGCAGAAGTTCTGCGCCAACGATGTGATCCCGCAATACGAACGGTATTATCAGCGAGTGCTGGAAGGCGCGGCGGCGGCCAAGGCCTGAGCAGCGGTATTGCGTTCCGCGCGTTCGCGAATGTGGATGAGCACGCGCATGTGAATGCGGTGAATGACGTAGTCGGACCACCAGTGCCAATAGGTGGCCGGCCACATGGAGTGGTGATACCAGGTAGTTCCTTCCAACCGAGTCTTACCGCCAGGCAGCGCGGTCAGCAAGAATTGACCGCCGTGAGAAATAAAATATCCGTGAAGATGGGGCGGTTGAATGTGGGGATAGGGGCTGAGCTCGTCGAGCGGCGGAGGATTTTTTTCGACGTCAAACTTCAGAAGATGCGGCTGGTCCCACACCGTGATGGGCTCTACAAAGGCGCCGGTCGAGAAGATGCAGCGGCGCATAGCGCCGACTCCCGAGCCAGTGATTTCCGCGCGCACGGGATAGGCGACGCCGGCGCGGAATAACAGTTCGCGAGGCGGGGCGATTTCGGTGAACGCGACGACCTGGCTCCAGACCTTTTCGGGCGGAGCGTTGATGGTGACGGCGGAACGGACCGCGTAAATGGGCGGAGGTATGGCGGCGGCATGTTCCCCGAAAAAAGCGGCCGGCAGCAGCAGGAAAATTGCGGAGAACATCGCGGGCTTGTTGTGGATGATCCAGTGATGCTCCTGAATGAAGAACCCGACCAGGCCGCCAAAGAATGCCAGGGATAAGGCGATAGGGGCGGCCATGAGGACGCAAATAATCCCTTCAAAAGCTATACCGACGATAACCGCCCCCAGAATGAGAATGGGCATCAGCGAAACTTCCATGCAGGAGGCGACGGAGCGCGGCTCGTGGTAGCTGAAAAGGAGCACGGAGAAAAGTCCCATGCAAAACGGCAGTGCGATGAAGAGGCTCCAGCCATAGGAGCCGAGGAATTGAGCTCCGAGGGAGAGAAACAGCAAGCCGATGGCGGTGGTGAGGGAGACGGTGAGAAGTTCGATAGCCAGTTTGCCTCTGGGAATGAGGTGATCAAGCGGGCGAACGTGGGGCCAGGGGGCGGCTTCATCCGCTGAGGCACGGTGTTTTGGCGGTAGAAGGCACAGAATCAAGAAGAAGACGACGTTCAAAAACGGAATAAAAAAAAGACAGACAAGCCATAAAGGTTGGGCAGCATCGCGCAGGCGGCGCAGGGTCATGGTGACGCCGACCCAGATGAAGGGTAAGGAAATCAAGAGCAAGAATAAAAGCAGGCGCTTTTCGGGATCGGACAAGGCATTGAGCCGGGCGGCTTTGCCGAGCGGCGCCCAGTAGTTGAAGAGGGCGGTGGATTGGTGCAAATAGTCGCGGGCGAAGATGCGGTCGATGTTGTGTTTGATAGCGAAACCGATAAGACCGACGAGCGCGTAGGTCCTGCGGCTGGTGGTTCCGTTCCAACTAAAGATGTTGGCGATGAGACTGGATGGCTGTGACATTTTTGCCTCCCCGGTTGCTGGTCAAAAGCAAACCTGGCCAACTTATTTTTTAGGCGAAGGGGGCCCTACCGCTATGGCGCAGGAGGCGGCCGCTGCGGAACATTTGCGGCGCGCGGCAATCCAGCGGTAGGCGGAGCGGAGCACGCCCATCATTCCGGGGAGCGCGGAGACCCAGACGAGTGGGCGGGCCCACCAGATTTCGCGGGCGAGGGCGACGGCGGCATCGGCGCCGCCGACTTGACGGTTGTCGCTGAGGATCAGGCGCATTTCGAGGAGCAGTTCGCTCTGGGAGAGGCCGAGAAGAGGGGCGACGCGTGGATCTTGCAGCGGGGCGAGGGCGAAGCCGCGCTTTTGTAACGTTGGGGCGAGGGTGCGGACTATTTTTACGCAGAAGGCGCAGTCGGCGTCGTAGAAGAGCCAGCCGCGGGCGTGGCGTCCTTTGCTGTCGGTGAAGTTGGAGGCGAGGGAGATCATGGGTAGAGACTGGTTATGCGAAAAAAAGATTCACTACGTAAAGACGGGGAGGCTTGCGCGAAACATCGAAGAGAGATTCCTCGACTTCGCGGACCGACTCGTTCGCCCTTCGGTAAACTCAGGGTAAACAGGAGCGAACGCGGGGAAAACGCGTCGGTTCGCTCCGCTCGGAATGACACGTTTGGGTAGGCGGATGAAGTGTTGCCCGAGATCAGGTGAGCTTTTTTCCACATCAGAAAATAATTCGTGGTGAGAAATGTTTGTTTATTCATCGCAGAATTTCCTTACTCTGAACCTGAAATCCCATACTTGCCTGCCTGGAATGCGGGCAAACAGCTTTCGCCCTAACATTTTCAAAATCCCCGAACGGAAGTACGCCGGGTGGGTACCCAGAAGCGCCGGACCGCAACAAAGCCCAGGTCTCGTCGCTAGCCGGCTTTTTTGCGGCCGGTGCCCAGCAGGGTGATGACTTTGCCGCGGAGCTTGACGACGCCTTTGAGGGCGGCGTCGGGCATGCGGACGACTTCTTCGAAGAGACCGGTCATGGCGCTGAGAAAATCGAGCATGCTTTCCAGGCGCGCGAGGGTGTAGGCGTCTTTTACCGGGTTGGTCTTGATTTCCTGGACGCACTCGGCGAGGAGGCGCAGGGTGGGGTCGATTTCGCGGCGCTTGCGCTCTTCGGAGACGATGCGAAAAATTTCGAAGACGTCCTTGGTGCAATCGAAGTGATCGCGGCGATCGCCGAGCACGTGCACGACGCGGACAATGCGCCAGCCCTGAAGTTCGCGGAGGCTGGTGCTGACGTTGGAACGGGCGACGGCGAGGATGGTGGCGATCTCGTCGGCGGGGAGCGGATGTGGAGAAACAAAAAGCAAGGCGTGGATCTGAGCGACGGTGCGATTGATGCCCCAGCGAGTGCCCATTTCGCCCCAATGGAGGACGAATTTCTGGGCGACGGGAGAGAGGGGCGGAGTGTGCGTGTGTTCAGTCATTTCTGTATAATCAGAAATTACAGCATGAGGTGGCAGATGTCAAGCGCCTTTCGGAGAATATTTACAGGGCTTATTTGCGGTGTGGAAACGAGCGATGGCTTTCTGCCCATCAAATGACTGGAAGAACTCGACAGACAGAGAAGGTGTATTCTTCAGGGACAAGCGCTTCAGGAGGATCGCCGATGAAGACAGTGACTCGACTGATAGAAGGCGTCACGGTGGTGCAGATTAGCGGGCGGATTGAGCTTGGGGAAGGTTCGGCGGCGGTTCGGGAACTGGTTCGCGAGCTGCTGGGTAAGGGGCGGAAGAAAATCCTTTTCGATCTTGGCGAGGTGGATTACATCGATAGCGCGGGGCTGGGCGTGCTGGTCAGCGCGTTCACCAGCGTGAAGAACGAGGGCGGACAATTGAAGCTTCTGAACCTCACCCGGAAGGTTCATGATCTGCTGCAGATGACGAAGCTGTATACGGTTTTCGATGTGATGGATGACGAGACGGCGGCGATTGCTTCGTTCGATCAGTCTTCCACAGCGAGTGCATAATCGGCTTTTTGATTGCTGAGGCTTTCACAGCCAGCCTGTCGTTCGGCGAGCTGGGGTTTGGCGAGCTGCGTTTGTGCGATTCGTGCGTGAGGCGGTAGATTTCGGTAAGGTCCCCGATACAACTTTTGGAACTGGTCCACGAATTTTCAAAACCCGATCGTGGCGCGCGGCATCGTACTGGTTGGAGGCAACGATCATGTCGAAACTAGCGATTTGGGCACAGGTGGAAGCGAAGCCGGGTAAGGAGCAAGGTGTAGCGGAGTTTTTGAAGTCGGCACAGGCACTGGCGGAAAAAGAACAGGGGACACTCACGTGGTACGCAGTAAAGCTCGGAGGCGCGAAATTTGGAATTTTCGATACCTTTGCGGATGAGAAGGGCCGGGACGCACACTTGAATGGCGAAATCGCGAAGGCGCTGTTCGGAAAGGCGCAGGAGTTGTTTGTGAAGGAGCCGGAAGTGCATAAGATCGAAGTTCTGGCCTCGAAGGCGCCGGGTGGTGCGAAAGCATACGGGGCGTAAGAGGCGCTCTTGAATGGAAAGTTGAAAGACTCGATTCATCAGAAATAATCGCAGGACGTGGTTAACTCTTCCGGCCCCGCCCACAGAGATCGAGGGTGGGGCACCTGTTCAGATAGGTAAGCGCTCCGCGTTTTTTGGTTTTCCAGGCTGGAGATTCAGCCTTCTCGTCGATCAGACCTCAAATCCAGATCAAACCTAAAATCGATTTGATGGCAAAACATGGGAGCTAGCCGCTTGTGCCGCCGCGGGCGTGTTAGCCGACGGCTTGCATGGTGGAGACTAGTTCGGGGATGTCGATGCGGATGATGGTGCCGCCGGTGGCGGGGCTTTCGATTTCGAGATTGAAGTCGGCGCCATAGAGGACGCGCAGGCGTTCTCGGACGTTGCTGAGACCA
>JBBSFG010000073.1:0-13539 GCA_038238965.1 Candidatus Acidiferrales bacterium
CGCCGCCCTTTCACTCGTACCAGATTTCAACTTCGTAGCCATCTGGGTCGTGGACGTAAGCGTAGGGATATCCGGGACTGAATTCGCCTCGCCGTAGCAATTTGCCGCCAGCGCGCTCAACTTCGGCGACTGCCGCGTCGATGTCGCTAGGCGAAACAAGACGGAAGCCAAAGTGCACGATACCGCGCGACTCACCGGCTCCCGGCGAATGCTCGTCAAAAGTGATCACGTCGTGGCAGCCCGGGGTCCTGGTGTGAACCAGTCCTTCGCTCCGCCCGTATTCCTCCACGCCGAAAACTTGCCTATAGAACTGCAGTGAGCGTTCAGCATCCCGCACCACGAGGTTGATATGCGTCAGTCCATAGGTCCGCACCATGTTGCTCTCCTTCGCATTCTCGCAGATTATGCCAAGCCAGACTTAAAACATGTAATGAGGAGTCCGCCGCCAAAGAAAACAGGATTTTCAACAGGCTGCTAAGCTCGGTGCGGTAGTTCCCTATGCCTACGGGAAAGGGATGACCAGATGGGATGAGCGCCACAAAGTGCGATACCAGCGGCCAGTATTCCAGCCATTACAAACGGCGGTCGAGCAGCGCGCTCTAGCGAGTTCGCGTACCAGAGGGCCGTCGCTCCGGCGATGAAGATAATGGGTGTGAACCATGCTGCCACCACGGCGACGGTTCGCGACCGGCCGGTGATCAAGGCGTTCGAAAGGGCTCCGCAAAAACCCAGCAGCAACGCGGCGACGGGCATTCGAACTAGGATTTCAGATGCCGCCTCCAGTGAGTTTCTTACTATGAATGCCCCAGCATCTCTCATCCCGCTAGCGACAAAGGCTTCGTGAAGCCAAGATGCCGCATGCGCGGGAAAGGCGAGATTCAGGGTCAAAGCAAAACTGAGCAAAATCAGCGTCGCTAGCGACCCGCACCATAAGCCAGCGATCACCGCCAACATGGTAGATCGCGTGCGCTGCCATGCAGCCGAGCCCGCAGCGCCAAGCAAGGCCAGCATCAGCAGCACCGAGCCGGCCCCGCGAACAAGCTGTCCAGTTCTGCTTTCCAACAGCGTGAACCACTCAATCGCATGGCTCGTGATGAGTACCACGGCCAATATGAGTGCGGTCTGCGATCCTACGGTCAGGGCGTCTCGCGAGTCGGGGCGTCGCTGACGCCACACCCAAATCGCGAAGGCGCCGTAGCCAGACAATAATGCTAGGTCAGTGATTAGCAAGCCGGTTCCGAGACTCGCGGAATGACAAAGAACGCTGACGACTATGAGTAGAATCACGAGCAAGAATCCGAGGATTGCTGGTCCTCCGAGCGTACGGTCCTTCGCGAAGGACACCACGATTGCCAACAGCGCTTGCCGCCAGTACCACACAGCGGAACGTCCTTGCTGATACTGCTCGGTGAGGTCACCCGCAACGGCCTCGCCGTGCGGACCCGAAGCGAGCCGTTGCAATAGCTTCGTTGGCAGGATTGGTGGTGGTGGCGATTTCATCGTGTTTCTCCTTGTAGCGCAGGAATGCCTTGCCACAGCTTAATCAGCGCACTTCGCGTGTCGCGAACCCGACGCAGGCCCTTTTCCGTAATGCGGAAGTACCGCTTGGCTCGCCCGCCTCGCTCGGGTGTTGGCTCACCCACTTCTGACGCCACAAAGCCCTTTTCCTCCAGGCGCTCCAGAGCAGCGTAGACGCTGCCCACCAGCACTTCACGACGCGTGCTCTCCTCAATGGTTTTAGAAATAGGAACTCCGTACGCTGCGTCGCCCGAACGGATCAGGGCCAGCATGACCATCAGCTCAAAGTTTCCGAGAACCTCGCGCGACATATATTCAAGTATAAGTAAGAAACCAGCCGGCGGCAAGCACTGAGGTTTTCACACGGTCCTTTGGGTGAAACAACGACTGGCCAAGACTGTCAGAATTAGGTTATTAAACTGCGGTCTCTCTCGCTTCCGAAATAACGAGTCGGCGTTGTGCCTAGTTGTTTTCTAAACATGGATATGAACGCACTGGGGCTCCTATACCCTGCAGCTAAAGCAGCTCCCGTCACTTTCTCCCCAGAAGCGACCAGCTGCATGGCGTGAAGCAGCCGGAGTTGCTGACGCCATTTGCCGAAAGTCATCTTAGTTTCCGCGATGAAAAGACGCTGGATGGTTCTCTTACTTGCGCCGCAATCTTTGCAGAGCCTTTGCAGCGTCCGTTGTTCTCCCGGATCAGCGCGCAAGGCTTGCACAATTCTCACGGCCCGAGAGTCGGATGGATGAGGCAACTGGAGGGGAATGGAACGAGCCGCCTCCAATTGATCGACGATAATTTCAATGATGCGCCTTTGCACCGGAACTCTTTTGTTCAATCTCGGAAACTTGCAGGCATGGAGAATCAGTTCGGTCAGAAGTGACGATACATTCATAACAAAACACTTCCCGGGGAGGGCTCGAACTAGCCCGGGAAGAAAATAGAGCGTTCTCAGGGAAACCGGCCCCGACATAGCGACCGAGTGTGCCGTTCCCGCCGGAATCCAAACGGCTCGCATCGGGGGCACAACCCATATGCCCTGCTTCGTGTGGATAGTCATAACTCCTCTTGAAGCAAAGATCAGTTGATGTTCCGGATGGAAGTGCTGGGGAATTACGTGCGTGTCGTCAAAGTCGTGGGAGATGCTGGCGATTTGGGCCAATGCCTGACCTTTCCGATTGAAAAGGATGCTCTGGCACTTTTGCGACATTTCTTGTCACAATAGCGAAAGAAAATAAACCAGTCAACTGATACTGTTACCGCCGTAGAACTCTATTGGAGGGTGAAATCCTGGCAACCGTGAAACTGGTTGGATTCATATTGACCAAAGATTACGACCAAGCCAAAGCCTTCTTCGAGGGCAAACTGGGAATTCAATTCGGGGAGTGTTGATCAATATGCACTCGTGATGAGGGCCGGTGGAACCTCCATCCAAATTACAAAAAAGTGGAATTTTACTCCAGTCCAGGGAACCATCCTCGGCTGGGGAGTTCAAATGTTGAGGCCGTCGTGACTTGGCTCAAAGGACGAAGTGTTGTATTTGAGAAATACCGATTCGTCCAAGACAAGGAGCTTGGCATTTGGACAACGCCTACAGGCGACAAGGTTGCCTGGTTCAAAGATCCGGACGGCAACATACTCACTGTAAGTCAACACGTTTCATAGCAATTGAAAATCGGAATTTAAGAGGAAGAGATGAACGAATATAAGAATCTAAGAGTGTCCGCAGGCGCGCCTACGAGGCGACAAGTGATCGGCGGCGGCGCGTTCGCCTTGGCTGCTCTGGCAGTTGGTTCGGACCGCGCCTGGACACAGCAGTCAATGCTTGAAGAGCGCAGACAAACCGCCAGTCAAGGAGGAGGTTCTATGGGATCAATCTCAGTTGCGTGTTATAAGCCGCGGCCGGGTTTCGAACAAGCGCTCCTCGAACTGGTTCGGAACCATCTTCCGCCGTTGCGCGCCCAGGGTCTCGTCACCGAACGCGTCCCGATCGTGATGCGCACAGCAGACGGAACAATCGTCGAGATCTTTGAGTGGGTTTCTCAAGAGGCAATCGCTGGTGCTCACAAAAACCCAGCCGTTGTCGATTTGTGGAAACGATTCGAGTTGGTGTGCTCTTACGAGACACCGTCGAACATCGCTGAATTCCATAATATGTTTGCGCACTTCGAACCACTTTGAGTGAGCGCCAAGTTTGTGCAATGCGACTGCGTAGTTCAAAGCGGAAAAAGTGAAGTCCCAAGAATGGGTAGCACACCAACAATCCATCCGGATCCGCTGCTTCGGCTTGCCCGAATTCAAAAGGACCCTAGGCATTCGCACTTCGAACATATTCGAGCTTGACAATATTTAGCACGATTGCTAAATATGTATCCGGATGGTGGCAATATGAAATACTTCTACTTGGCGTTTTCCATGCTTCTCTTGGGCATAGTGCTCCTGTCGTTTCCGGCATACAGCGACAAAAAGGCAACGCTACGCGGCTGGATAAGCGATGAGAATTGTGGTGCACTGCACACCAAGCCCGGCCGTGAGGACTGCATCCGAAAATGCCGCCGCGGTGGGGCTTCTGTAGGCCATCCGGAATGGTTGCCGCAGCGCCTCGTCCTTGTTAGTGACAGCGATCAGAAGATCTGGATCATCGAAAACCCGGAGAGGCTGGACGGCCGTGAAGAAAGACACGTTGAGGTGCGGGCAATTCTTGATTTAGCCAAAGCATCCATCCAAATCTCCCGCGTGGAAAAAATCCAGTCGTCCGCAAAGCCATGAAGAGCAAGCAAGGAGATACGCATGCAACCCGATTCAAAGCTTGGAAGAAAGCCCGAGATCGTCATCTGCACGTATCGCATAAAGAAGGGCCATGAGGCACGTTTCTTAAAGGTACTATTACGGCATTGGCCAACGCTGAAGCGTAAACGCCTTGTCGCTGGAAGGCCGTCGCTGGTCTATCGCGGCGCGGATGAATCCAAGAAAACGTTCTTCATCGAAATATTCACTTGGAAGACCGGCAAGGCGGCAGGCACGGCGCACGAGACACCTGACGTGATGCAGGTCTGGGAAGCGATGGGGGTGCACATGGAAGAACGCCTGGGGCGGCCCGCGATGGATTTCCCGCATGTCGAGCCAGTGAAGATGAACTTTGCGAAAACGTAAGCCCGCGGCGCGCGACGATGAGGCTGTCTTTGAAGCCCTCGCCCATCCTTCGAGAAGGCAGATCTTGCTGGTCCTGCGTTTCCGCGGCGGTCAAATGACTGCAGGAGAAATTGCACAGCGCTTTTCCTGCCGGTGGCCGACAACCACGCGTCACTTGCGCGTGCTAGAGCGGGCCGGCTTGGTACTCGTCAAAAAGGATGGCAGATCAAGGATATATTCCGTCAATGCGAAGCTACTAGACTCCGTCGTCGGGGGCTGGCTGCGCTGGTTCAAGAACGGATGATCTTACGCTTGACTGGCCCTTAGCAGCCCGTGGCGGAATCGCATTTTGCTGAGTGGCGAAGTCTGTATCTTAGACAGGGATGATTTTCCGACGACTGAACCGTGGTGATCAAGCCATCTGGGAAAGCCTTTGTACGAGGTACAATGCCTGCGCATTTTGGGGAACGGTATGAACTGGGCGCGACTTGTCGCGATCGTTATTGGTGCCGGGATCGTGTCGTCGCTCACCGACTGGTTCTTTGCCGGCGATTGGCTCCATCGGCGCTATACGTATCCTGAAGTCTGGCGTCAGGGTATCGAAGGGAGAGCGATTGCCCTGACCAGTCCGCTACCATTTCTGACCTGCGGGGTCTTTGCCTATGTCACAGCCCGGCTGGGTCTTCACTCTGTAGAGAACACGGTCAAAATGGCTGTTGCCGTGTGGTTGATCGGCCCGTTGCCACTGATCCTCACCAATGCCGCGTTCATGAAGCTGCACCGAGTTTTTGTGGTGTCCTATACGATCGGCTGGTTAATAAAGCTCATAATCGTTGCGGTCGCAGTTGGCTGGTTCCTTCGTTGACCCGCGATAGCATCCCGACCTCTTGGACAAATTTGTGGATCGAAGTATCTATTCTTTCGATTGGCTTCTCCGCGACTTTAACCACGGGCTGTTAGTTGTGACAGCAACTCTACTCGTCATCTACCGCAAGTAGAGCCTGCATAACGCCGCGGTGTTGACCGAATCGGCCAACTCCCGGTTTGTCGGCTACTCGGAAGCAATCAGAAACCATCAAACCCCCACTAGTCTTCCATGCCGGCTTACGCCGCTAGCCGAATCAGTTCGAAACTCTGCCTGCGCCGGATCTGTTAGGTCAGGCCGAAGCGGGAGGTCTCCGGTTTCGAGTTTCCTCCGCTTCGCCAGGAGGATTCATATGAATCCGAATGGCACTCCTAACACCTTGTGACAGGCCTGGATAAAAGGTGGACGCAGTCCAAATCCATCTGGCACGCGCCGTGGTGATAATCTACGCCTATCAACATGTCCGGCTCCTTCCTCCCGAGCCTCTGGTCGTCAAGCAACCAAAGTTTGCTCGGGTCGAGGAGCCGACACTGTTATGTAATCAAGTGGATTCCAGTTTCAGTTGGCGCAGTTATCAGAGACTAGGTTTTGTGGTGCGTTTCATTGGGCCGCGTAGAGCTTCACCAGCCGGTATAGGAACGTTCGCCCCTCATATACTGAAAGCACGCGGATCCGCTCGTTCAAGCCGTGGATGTTCCCCCCATCAGCGTCAGTAAACAGGCCGGTGACTCCATAGGTCGGAATGCCCGCGGGATTCAGGAACTGAGCGTCCGAAGCACCCGGCTCAAGTGCAGGAACCACGGGGACTCCAGGCCACATCTCTTGTGCGATTTCCTCGATGGGCTTCAGGATTTGCGGGGTGAGCGGTGCGGGGTTCGAGATCGGACCCCGCACCTCAGGAATGGTCACAACAACTGCGGGATCGTCGACCATCTTTACAAGTTCAGCCAAGATTGCATCGCGCGAGACGCCCGGAAAGATCCGGCAGTTTATGTTCGCTCGCGCCCGTTGCGGTAGAGCGTTGGTAGCATGGCCAGCGGAAAACATCGTCGCGACGCAGGTAGTGCGAAGCATTGCGTGCCAATTCGGGTTTTTGTCCAGAATGGCAACGGCTGAAGCATCGGTCGGATTTTTGACAACGGCCGCCATAGCCAAACCCGCCTCGCCTCCAATAATCTTGAACATACCCGTGAAGTAGGCGCGATTTGCATCATCAAGTTGCACAGGAAACTCGTAGTGGCTCACGTGATCAACGGCACGCACCAGGTGATAGATGGCGTTGTCGGGCACCGGACGTGAGCTGTGCCCGCCGGAATTTGTCGCTTCAAACGTAAAGTTTTGAGATGTCTTTTCGGCAGCCAATATTCCGAGCGCGATCTTGTGGCCCTGCGCGTCCAGGTCACCATCGACACCTTCGGTCAACGCGAGCTGTGCGTCAATATCCTCGCGTGCATTTTTGGCCAACCAGCCGGCACCATTCAGTGCACTGTTGGTTTCCTCTCCGCAGGTCAGCGCCAGCTTAATTGCCCGCTTGGGTTTGTAGCCCTCTTCGCGGTAGCGGATTAGATTATCGACCCAAATCGCGGCTTGGGCCTTCATGTCGCTTGTTCCGCGACCATAGAAGTACCCGTTTTCTTCAATCAGGGTGAAGGGATCGCGCGTCCAATCCTCTCGCTTGGCCTCGACTACATCAACATGAGCAAGCATCAGAATAGCCTTGGCTCGGGGATCAGAACCGTGCAGAATCGCCAAGAGCCCACCTTCCTTTGGATGTCCTTCGGGCACAAAGACGCGCATGTCCTCGTCTGGATAACCCGCGGCCTTGAGGCGTGCACCCATGCGCTTCGCAGCCAACGTGCAATCGCCTGCTGAAAGCGTCGTGTTGGTCTCAACTAGTTCCTTGTAAATTTCTCTAAACCGCCCGAGCCCCTCGTCACCAGGCCCGGCCTGAGCCGTTCCCGCGCCGATCAACATTGCGAGCGTCGCCGTCATCAAACCTATCATCCGTTTCATAATTGACCTCAGAATCGTCGCGAAAACGTAGCACAGATTTGTTACCGGCTACGCATGCGTAATGGGAGCGATGACATCCATCCGATCCACCTTCACCGATACAGCTTTGAACTCACGAAGATTGCGGGAAAGTCGTTGTCGGGCGTGATGAAGGACGTAGTGATGGTCGGCGGCTACCAGGAAGTCAAGATCGACTTCACGGCGGGCCGACTTTCTGGCCGGGTCTGCTACAGAGGAAAACCAATCGGAAGTACTGGTGTTGTCCCTGGAACGGCTTTATCAAACACTTTCGGAAGAACGCAAGGATCAACTGCTGAGCAGGTTAAGAGAGGGACCATGGCGGGATTGCGTCAGAAGCGACCCAGGCTCGTCTTAGCGCCGACGGACTACGGAAGGCTAAGGGACCGTGTTCTACAGCGTGATGGTTGGCGATGCCACGGTTGCGGCTCGCGAATGAATTTGCAGGTCCATCATCTCGTTTGGCGCAGCCAGTTAAAATCGGATGAAATGGAAAATTTGATAACGTTGTGCGGCTGCCATTCTCGACTGCACAATACTAGGTAGCTTTGTCCAACCGCTCCACCTCCTCATGCTTCTCGGAGCAATCCCCTATTGGATTCGACGCCGCAGCGGTATTTTGACTAGCTGCGTTCCGTGTGGATTTTCTGCGGCCACCCTGCCAGCATGCATAGGCGGTGTGTTGTCGCGCAACGAATTTCCAGCCGGCCGAGAAACGATGGTGAATTGCCACCAATCTCGGTGAGCGCGGGTGCAGCAGTATTCCCGCGAGATGGCTGGGGTATCGATGGCTGTTGGGCGCCGCCGACCGTGCTCTGTATCGGGATAAGAACCATTCCAAAAAATATCCGCCTCCACAGAAAAAAAAACGAGAGCTCCTAATACCATAGAGAGGTAAACCTTCTTCACTTGGACGTACCGTTTGAATGTTAGGTCGAAGGAGGAGCGCGTGGTGTACGCTGCGTTCCGGTATTCATATATACTCTGCACGCTTATCCAGTAGGAAAAAGGTTCGTGAAGTTGGAGCGGCTACAAAATGACGTCTCGAATTGTCATTTTAGGGGTAGTGGTTGTACTGAGCAACTTTGCCGCGTGGGGGCAGTCATCCCGGCAACATGTTGACCGGATTTTTGTGAACGGACAGATTTGGACCGGTGACGACCGACGTCCGAAGGCGGAAGCTCTTGCTGTCGGTGGTGACAAGCTTCTATTAGTGGGGTCAACAGCTGAGGTCAAGACGCTTGCGAGCTCTGACACCGCCATCATTGACCTGAAGGGAAGGTTCGTAGTCCCCGGATTTCAAGATTCCCATCTGCACTTTCCCGGCAAGTCCGTTAATGACGTTGATTTACATGGCGCGGAGACTTTGCAGGAATTTCAGCGGCGCCTCGCAGAATTTGCCAAAGCCCATCCGGACTTGCCCTGGATCACAGGCCATGGCTGGGGCTACTCGGCCTTCCCAAATCAAACCGTGGACAAGAAATATATCGATGCGGTGGTTTCTGATCGACCGGTCTATGTGAGCGAGCGGGACGGTCATATGGGACTGGCGAACTCCAAGGCGCTGCACATTGCGGACGTAACCGGTAAGACAGCCGATCCGCCCAACGGTCACATCATGAAGGGTGAGGGTGGCGAACCGACTGGTGAGTTCAAAGAAGCAGCGCAAGAATTAATCTACGAGCACATTCCCCCGCGCTCCGAAGATGATATGTACCAGGCGCTCCTTCAGCATATGGACGAGGCCGCGGCGGCAGGACTGACATCGGTTCAAGATGCGTATACGGACATGGGGGCGTTTCCGATCTTCGAACGGGCGGCAGCTGCGAATAAGCTGAAGCTGCGATTTCGGTTTGCTCCGGGCATCCTGCCAAATGAAGAAAGTGGAGGTCCAAGCGGGGGCGCGCCAAAGGATCACAAGCTCACAAAGTATCTAACCGAAGCCGATTTGGATTCGTATCGAAAGCTAAGGAATACGTTTCAGGGGCCGCTTTTGAAGTTCGGTGCGGTGAAGGGTGTTTTGGATGGGACGGTAGACGCTCGGACGGCAGTGATGTTCGAACCTTATGTGGGCGGTGGGACAGGAATTCCCTTTTGGGAGCAGGACGATCTCAACAAGACCGTAGCCCTCTACGACAAAGAAGGCTTCCAGGTCTTGCTTCACGCCATTGGAGACAAGGCCATCAACATGGCGCTCAACGCCTTCGAATATGCCGCCAAAACAAATCGAACTACCGGCCGACGCCATCGTGTGGAGCATGCCGAAGTTCCTTTGCTGTCGGACCTGCCCCGTTTTAAGCAACTCGGCGTTATCGCCTCGACGCAAGCAATGTTTGCGAACCCGGACGCAACCGTTCTGGAGAATTTTGCAGTGTTGCTCGGACCGGAACGCGCCTCGCACGCTGACTCGTTCAAGATCTACGACGATGCGGGAGTCGTTCAGGCGTTCGGAAGCGACTGGGGGGTCTTCGCATTTGAACCCTTGCCTGCGATTTATTGCGCGGTTACGCGCATGACTCCCGAGGGCACGCCAGCAGGCGGTTGGTATCCGGCGGGCCGAATCTCGGTCGAAGCCGCTCTGCGGCACTTTACGCGCGATGGAGCATACGCAAGTTTCGACGAAGATCTACGAGGCACGCTGACCCCAGGAAAGTTGGCGGACTTCGTTGTGTTGTCCAAAAATATTCTTGCAATTCCATCCTCCGAAATTCTGAACACCGAGGTGCTGCTGACGGTGATGGGTGGCAAAGACACTTATCGCGACAGGGATTAACGAGTGTCTGGAAGAGCGGCGCGGCAGCGTCAGTTACGAAACGGTGCAGCGTGACACATGCGCAGTTCAAGTCCATCGGCTGTGAAGGCCCGTAGCACTAACTGCTCTGGTCTGCTCGAAGCGGATGGGCAGCCGTCAACTTTACATCCGTCCATACAGGAATATCGGCTGCGATGCTCGTACCCAAGCTGTTCGATTCGTGTCTCATTTCGGCGTGAAGATGATGTACCCGTTCCCTAGTTGCTCTGATTCCGACACCTGCGCCTCCCGAGTGAATTTCCTCTAACCGTTCGGGGGATATGCCGTTTCCCCCATCCCGCACTTCGATGCGAATGCTTTCCGTTCGGCGATCTACTTGAATACTGGCGGTCTTGCTCCCAGAGTAGCGGTGAACATTTGTTAGGCATTCTTGTACGATCCGAAAGATCGCTAGTTCCATGTCGGCGGGAAGTCTTCCGAAATCATCGTGGATGCTGAGGTCTATCGACAGACCGCTGCGTTCAACAACACCCTGCACGTAGGATGTAAGGGCCGAGCCTAATCCGCATTCGTCTAACAACGGTGGGTGCAAGAGGTAAGACGTGGTGCGTATCTCGCGGTATAGTTGTTGCACCATTCCGTGCGCCATTAAATCACGCCTCAATGTCACGCGGACAAAATTCGCATCCGCAAGGCACCCATGGGGAGTGAGTTCGAACACCCTATAGGTTCCAGCTGGCCGACAACTCGCCAACGATTCAGGCACCTGTCAGCCCGCTAATGCCTGAAAATCTGATCCGCGGAGATGCTGACGCGCTGGTAAACTCGGGCTGGTTAAGAGCGCGAGAGATCCGAGGCTCGCAGCAAGTTTGGAGAGCTGACCCACGGCGCTGACAGGATCGCCGAAAACCTTGGTGAAAACAGACTACCGCTCGCTCGAAAGAATGAAGACAAATCACCGATAACAATGCCGCCGTCGCGAGCGTTTTAAGTTGTTCGCAGCCCGGATGCTTCGCTGGCATTATCCCTTTGTCCATGGCGTTAGTTTGGCTGTGGATCTGGCCGTCCCGGAGGTCTTCGGACATCTCGTGGTAGTGACGATAGCCATCCTGGTGATGCTGCTAATCGGCGTTTTCTGGTGGTCCTTTCCAATATTGATAAAGCGAGCGGTTAAGACATGAGCAGCGCTTCCGATTCAACCGACCTAAAACGCTTTGGTTCGTATGTAGCGCTGGCGATAGTCGTAACTGTCCCGGGGTTGAGCGCTCGCCTGCTGGGTATGCAGATTGGGCCGCTGCTCCATGCCCTGTTATCCGGCGTGGCAATCCTTGCAGCAGGCTTTCTTCTGTCCTGGGGAATGGAAGCGGCCGAGGAACACGTCTCGCGAGGTTTTGCGGTGGCTTTACTGGCCCTGTTGACTGTGTTGCCGGAATATGCGGTGGACGTCTACTACACCCTTCAGGCCGGAAGGCATATTGGATCGGATTACGTCCAGTTCGCCGCCGCGAATATGACAGGCGCGAACCGCTTACTCGTCGGTTTCGGTTGGCCGCTAATCGTCCTGCTGTTCTGGTGGCGCAGCGGCAAGCGCAACGTGCAATTGAGTCCGGACAATGTCCCCGAAATTGTCTATCTCTCACTTGCCAGCCTATATTCGTTTGTCATTACTCTCAAGGGCCGCATCGATTTACTTGATACAGCGGTCCTGGCAGGGATCTTCGCAGCCTATCTCTGGCGTCTCAGTAAGTTGCCAAAAGACCAAGAGGAGGACAACGAGGAGGTGGGTCCTTCCGCCGTCCTGGCACGTTTACCGCGCGGTAGGCAGTTTGTGATCATTGCCACAATGGCAGCGTTTGCCGGACTGACGATTTTGGCTGAGGCCGCGCCGTTCGCCGAATCGCTCGTTGCCACAGGAACATTGTTGGGCATTAATAAATTTCTCTTAATCCAATGGGTTGCTCCGCTCGCCGGGGAATCTCCGGAGATCATCATCACCATCCTATTCACGCTGAGTCTTAAGCCCACCATCGCGTTGGGGGCCTTGATCAGTGACAAGATCAATCAGTGGACCCTCTTGGTAGGGGCGCTTCCTCTTTTCTACTCATTGGGGGCCGGTACGGTTTCCGCTCTGCCGCTGGATGCTCGGCAGCACGAAGAGTTCTTCTTGACTGCGGCGCAGTCCTTGTTTGCAGTGGCTTTGCTGCTTCGCCTGCAACTCAGCGTGATGAGCGCCTTGGTTCTGCTGGTCTTGTTCCTACTCCAAGTTGGTACCGTGTTTGTGTTTCGAGAAAACGAAGCCCGAACAGTATCGACGCTGACCGGTATGGCGTGGATGTACCTCCTTCTGGCGCTTGGCTTGTTTATCTGGAACCGCACCCGCTTGGCGAATTACTTTCGGAGCGGCCTTCTCAATCACCCCGCGTCAAGGCCCGAGAGAGAGGCAGGAGAAGTTTAGAGATATGCGCCGAAGGGAGCGCTGGCGGGCGCTTCAACACGCTGCGGCCACACTCGGCGCTCGGCTACAGGCCGCCTGCCCCCGCGGCCTGGCTCAACGGTGCTAACGCAATTTCACAGGCTAGCTCATTGAGCGGCCCCGGCATTTTTGTACCAGCGGGAGTGAGAGAGAATTCACTCTGAAGGAGAGCACCAGCCACTACCTTTTTCAGCTCCCTCTTGACAACTTCACATATTGTGAAGTAGGATTGGAGGGTGTACATCGTTACTTGCAGGCATCTGAACGAGGCTAGGCAGGACCATCCGGATGCGGCCAACGAAATCGAGGCGTGGGTAACGATAGTCAAAGAAGGACGATGGCACAATTTTCCGGAGGTTCGCGACACGTTCAAAGACGCCGACAATGTGAAGGGATACGTGATCTTCAACATCCGGCAGAATCGGTACAGACTCGTCACAGTCATTCACTACGCGAAAACGACGAAGGAGAGACGAACCCAAGGACACGTTTACATTCGTTCCTTTTTGACGCATAAGGATTATAACAATCCTGCGAATTGGGATAGGAGATTTGGCACAAAATGAGCACAGTTCTAGCAGACCCGGCAAAAATGATCGCGAAGGGCGCACCCCACGTCATCCACAGTGACATGGAACTGGAGGCGTATACTAACGCCCTTTTCCAATTGACGGCTTTGGAGAATCCGTCCCGCTCCGCAGTCGAGGCCATCGAACTTCTGACATTGCTGATCGAGCGTTACGAAGAAACTCACTATCCGATCCCGGC
>JBBSFG010000074.1:0-13464 GCA_038238965.1 Candidatus Acidiferrales bacterium
ATGCCCGCGCTCGCCGAAGAATACGAGCACGTCACCCCAGAATACAAAACCTTGCCCGGCTGGAATGAAACCACCTACGGTCTGAAAGACGGCCAGAAGCTTCCCAAAGCCGCCATCGACTATCTCAAATTCATCTCCGATTTCCTCCACGTCGAAATAGGAATGATTTCCACCGGCCCAGAGCGCGACGCCACGGTAATCCAACCCGGCTCGCTCCTCTCCTCCTGGCTGTAACGCCCCGACAGATGGGGTTGTAGCCGGGTGCCCCACCCTACGTTTATTAGGGTGGGGGTTGTAACGTGGAACAAGGAAGAAACTCTAATTCGTGCACGACAAAGTTCTCTTCCTGACTCTTTCGTCATGACCTCGGAGTAAAATACCCATTCCATGCTGACCTTCGAACAAGCACGCAACGAAGTCATCACCCAACTCTCAAAAAATAAACGCCCCCCTGACACCATCGATCTCAGTGTCTGGGACGCCCTCGGTTTCGTCCTCGCCCAAAACCTCGAATCCGATCGCGACTGTCCTCCCTTCGATCGTTCCACCCGCGACGGCTACGCCGTGCGCGCCGCCGAAGCCATCTCCGGCGCGAAACTCCGCTGCGCAGGAGAAATCAAAGCCGGCGACGCACTAGCGGAGTCGCTCGCCTCACAATCCTGCATCCACATCATGACCGGCGCTCCCGTTCCTCCTGGCGCTGACGCCGTCGTAATGATCGAGTACACCCATCGAAATGGTGACCTCGTCCAGTTCCAACAAACCGCCGCGCCCGGCCAGAACATTGTCGCCCGCGGCTCCGAAAGCGCCATCAATCAAACTCTGTTGCGCCCCGGCACACAACTCGGCTATGCCGAACTCGGCCTCGCGGCGCAAATCGGAGCCATCCAGTTGCGCTGCGCAGAAAAACCTCGTATCGCCATCCTGTCCACCGGCGACGAAATCGTCCCCGTCGAAGCCGCCCCCGGCCCATTCCAGATTCGCAACAGCAACACCGTCTCTTTAGCTGCCCAGGTTCGCCTGGCCGGCGGCGAACCTGTCATTCTCCCCAACGCCTCCGATCGCATCGAAAATCTCAGCGCCAGCATTCAACTTGGCCTGCGAGAGGACGCCCTGGTTTTGTCCGGCGGCGTCTCCATGGGCAAGTACGATCTGGTCGAAGACGTCTTGAAGGCCCTCGGCGCAACCTTCTATTTCGACGCCGTAGCCATCCGTCCCGGCAAGCCCGCAGTCTTCGCCATGAGCGACGGAAAGCCAATCTTCGGCCTGCCAGGCAATCCCATATCCACCATGGTCACCTTCCAACTGTTCGTCGCCCCGGCCATCGATCTGTTAAGCGGCGCCCCGCCTCGCCCGCTCCCATTCTTGAAAGCGACTCTCGCGGAACCCATGAAAGAAAAGCCCGGCATGACCCACTTCCTGCCCGCATCGATCCAATGGATCGCCGGCGTCGCCCACGTCCACCCCCTGCACTGGAAAGGTTCCGGCGACACCGTAACCATGGCCAACGCAAATTGCTTCCTGGTAGTGGGCGCCGACATCGAATCTCTTTCCGCCGGCGAAAGTGTTAACGTGCTATTGCGCAAGGATGTCTCGTAATTTCGCTAAAGTTTTTGCCAAAACTTCTTACACTGTAAAAGACTCAATCGGTAGAGCCTCATCGCCCCTATGAAAAAGCTCTCCCACTACGGAAAATCCGGCCGCGTCAACATGGTTGACGTATCCGCCAAAGCCGTCACCACCCGTACCGCCGCCGCCCGCGGCCTGGTCAAGATGAAACCGGGCGTCGTACGCGCGGTAAAGCGCCTCCGGAACCCCAAAGGAAACCCTCTCGAAATCGCCCGAATCGCGGGCATCGCCGCCGCCAAGCGTACCGCCGAGTGGATACCTCTTTGTCACCCTCTCCTGCTCACGCACATTGATGTGACCGCTTCCCTGTGCCAAAATGGCGTTGAACTCCAATCTACGGTAACGACGACTGCTCAGACGGGTGTAGAGATGGAAGCCCTGGTCGCTGTTGCCGCCGCAGCCCTCACGGTTTACGACATGTGCAAAGCCCTGGATAAGACCATCGAAATCACCGGCATCGTTCTCGTCGAAAAGACTGGCGGAAAGTCCGGCGATTTCCGCCGCCGGGATCCCTCCGTGTCCTCTCGCGTAAAGGCCGAACCTCGATGAGCGCTGCCTCCGGTAAGAGCATTAAGCTGCTATTGGCCGAAGACAACCCCTTGATCCGCGACCTCGTGCTCAAAGCCCTTGAGCCCGTCTGCGAAGTTGTGCTGGCTGACGACGGCGCCGACGCCCTCCTCAAAGTCATCGACGAGCCGCCCGACTTGATCCTTTGCGATTACAAAATGTCCGGCCTCGACGGCCGCCAGCTTTTCGAAAAGCTCCGCGGACGCCAGTCCACCCGGCACATCCCATTTCTCTTTATGGCCAGCCGCGCCGACATCGAAGAGCGCCTCCGCCCCCTCGTTGACGGCGTCGAGGATTTCGTCACCAAGCCGTTCCTCGTCAAAGATCTTGTGCGCGTCACCAAGAAAGTCGTTGACCGCCTGCACCTCGAAAAATTGCAGACCAAAGCCTCCCGGCCCGGCGTGATTCAGGGCCGCCTCGAGGAAATGAGCATGATCGATCTGATGCAATCCCTCGAAATGGGCCAGAAGTCTTGCCGCCTGGTGGTCCAGAAGGGTCCCGAGCGCGCAGAACTTTATTTTTCCGGCGGCCAGTGCCGCGACGCTCGCAGTGCGGACATCGAGGGAGATGATGCCGTCTATCGCGTAGTCCTCTGGACCGAAGGCGAATTCGAAATCGATTTCAACGCCGGCAACGCCTCCACGCGCACCAGCACCACCCGCACCACCACCGGCCTCCTGATGGAAGCCATGCGCCTGATGGACGAAGCCAGCCGCGACGAAGTGGAAGTCAAAAACACCTGAAGAAAACACGCGGTCCGAAGTTGTCAAATTTTTCGGCTCATCGGTTCGGTAAAGGCGCTGAATTTACTCAAGACCGGTGTTCCAGGTTCGCCGTTGTTTCACGAACCTCAGCCTCGAATGTGAGCTCGATCACTGTTTTTTTGACCGAGGGGTAACAGTTTACTGGTTCTCGACCCCCACGAAATTATGCGCGTAGCCATTCTCACCATCAGCGACTCCGCAGCCAAGGGCGAGCGCGAAGACACCTCTGGCCCCGCCGTCGTCGCCTTCTGCCGTGGCCTGGGCTGGGAAATCACTTCCACGCTGCGCCTACCGGATGACCCCGCCGCCATTCGCGATCAGCTCCGCACCATCGCCGACTCCGGCCGCGTCGATCTCGTTCTAACCACTGGAGGCACCGGCATCGGTCCCCGCGACAACACTCCCGAAGCCACCATCGCCATCGCCGATCGCGTGGTCCCCGGAGTCTCCGAAGAAATGCGCCGCAAAGGAATGGAAAAAACTCCCACCGCCGTCTTATCCCGCGCCGTAACCGCCGTCCGCGCCAATACCCTCATCGTCAATCTTCCCGGCAGTCCCAAAGGCGCCGTCGAATCCCTCGAAGCCATCGCCCATCTCCTCCCTCACGCCGTCCACGTCCTCCACGGCGCCCGCCACGATTAACATGGTGCGTATTTGTAGCAGAGTTCGACAACCGACATCGCGGAGCCACATCCGAGCCTCAAGCAGGTCTTGCCAATCATCGCGCAGTGCGTCCAAAAATGGTCATTCCGAGCGGAGCGGCGCGGCTTTTTGTTTCTCGTTCGCTTCTGTTTACCCTGAGTCTACCGAAGGGCGAACCGAGTCGCGCTGAGCAGTCGAGGAATCTCTCTTCGATGTATCGCGAAGCCATGTCCTCCAGCGCCAAATAAGCAACTGAACATGTGACGTTGAACGTCAGGCACGCTCCACATCAATCCACAGTTGACGCCCATCCGCGCCTCGTCAACAATACTTCCACCATGCAACAGCATCTCTCCGCCAAAAAACTCGCGGTTCTGGGCACCGGCAAACTCGGCGGCATCCTCCTCCGCGCTTACCTCAAACAAGGCCTGTTCAAGCCCGAAAACGTCACCGCTACCGTGAAGCACGCCGAAAAAGCCGCCAAGCTCGCCAAAGAATTGAACATCTCCGTCGCCACCGAAAATCGCGCCGCCGTCAAAAACGCCGACATCGTCCTCCTCGGCGTCAAACCGCAAGTCATCGGCGAAGTCCTCCAGCAAATCTCCGGAGAACTCAGCCCCGAAACGCTGGTCATTTCCGTAGCCGCCTCTGTCCCCACCTCTTACATCGAGCAACGCCTCGGCGCAAAAAACCCCGTTGTCCGCGTCATGCCCAACACCTGTTCCACAGTGAATTGCGGTATGGCAGGAATCTGCCGCGGCGCCAGCGCCACCGATCAACACGTGGACATCGCCCGCGCCATGTTTGATGCCGTCGGCCGCACCGTGGTCGTCGACGAGAAAAATATGGACGCCGTCACCGGCCTCTCCGCCAGCGGTCCCGCCTTCGCCTACATCATTCTCGAATCGCTCGCCGAAGCCGGCGTCAAGGTTGGTCTCGCCCGCGATGTCGCCACTTTACTAGCCGCCCAGACCATGAAAGGCGCCGCCAGCGTCGTCCTCGAAACCGGCGACCATCCCGCCCTGCTCAAGGACGCCGTAACCACTCCCGCAGGCTGCACCATTGATGGAATTCTCGAGCTCGAGGAAGGCAAGCTACGCGTAACGCTCATCAAGGCCGTCGTCAAAGCCACCCAGCGCGCTGGCGAATTGCTATTCGAAAAATGACGCTCATCGCCGACATGCGCTTGATCAACTTCGCCCTGTTTGCATTGGAGTTCCCATGCACGGCCAAATAACTTTTTTCCTTCTCGCCGCTATCGCTGTTCTCAGTACGGTGATGATGGTCTCGAGCGCTAAAACCGTCCACAGCGCTATTTTTTTGGCCCTTACGTTGTTAGCCACCTCGGGAATTTTCCTCCAGCTCCGCGCTCCTCTATTGTTCGCCGCGCAATTGCTGGCGGTGGCCTGCTTGCTCATGGGAGTAATTATCTTCGCTATCGAGGTCGGAACGGCCGACGTCGCTCTTGCCGCGGAATATTCCTGGCGATACAAGACTGCCGGCATCCTCGCCGCCATCGCTCCGGCTTTGGTAATTGCGTTTGCTCTTTTGCAACGCCGCCTGTGGCCCGGAGAAAAGCTGACCGAGCTCTTGCCGCGTGCTCCTTTGCCGTGGCCGCTGTCCATCAGCGAGATAACCTTGTCTTTCTACAGCCACGACTTGTTGCCCATGGCCCTGCTTCTGTTCATCCTGCTGATCGCCGCTATCGGCATTGGCGCTGTAAGTCAAAGAAGGGCCTGACCCGCACATGCTGCCCATCTACTATTATCTGTTCCTCAGCTCCGCGCTCCTGCTAATCGGCATCATCGGCATAGTTGCCCGCCGCAACATCGTCATCAAACTTTTCTCGATCGAGTTAATCCTCAACGCCGTCATTATCAATCTCATGGCCTTCGCCCGGGTGTTCGCCGACGCTGGCGGCCAGACCTTTTCCATGTTCATCTTCGCCATCATTGCCGCGGAATTTTTTGTGGCCGTGGCCATCGTCGCGGCCGTCTTCCGCCGGTGGCAAAACCCGTCGTCCAGCCCGGCAGAACGGGACGCCCCAGCCCTGTAGCTGTCGCTGATTTCGCTAAACCGTCGGCTTATGCTCATTCATATGCTTAACGCTTTGCGCACCTTCATGCACGGGAACGGCGCGGCGCTGCTTCCGGAGTTGGAGCTGCTCCTTTTTGCCGTCGGCATACTTGTGATGGACCGCTGGGCTAAACGCGAGGAAAAATATTGGAGCCCGGGGCTCGCCTTGGCCGGCATTCTCTTCAGCGCCTTGACCCTTTGGATGCTGCACACTCGAATCCTTAACACCGGCGACCTGATCGCCTTCCAGGAAACCCTCGTCGTCGATTCGTTCTTTATATTCTTTGCGGCTCTTTCGCTCGCGGCCACCGCCCTGGTCATCCTCCTCTCCCTGAATGAGGCCGCCATGCTCGGCATCTCCTCCGGCCGTTATTACGCTCTTCTGCTGTTTGCCTGCCTGGGCACGATGCTCATGGTTTCTGCCACCAGTTTGCCGCTCATATTCCTTGCCCTGGAAGCTGCCGCGGCCAGTGCGTATTTTCTCGCCGCCACGCCGCGTTCTCGCCAGCGGTCCCCACAGGCCGCCTTGAAATTCATGCTAGCCGGCGCGCTCGGATCTGCGCTGCTGGCCTATGGCTTTTCACTGCTCTTCGGCCTTAGCGCCTCCACGAAAATCGCGGAGATTGCTTCGGCGCTGGGTCGCCGCCAAAACGTGGCTGCCGCCATCATCCTCAGCCGCCAGTCCGGCGCTCACGGCGCGCAGATGTACCAGCTGATCCAGCAACGCCTGCCCGAAGCGCTGCACTGGCATCCCTACATCCTTCAGGCGCTTCCCATCGTCGCGCTCTCCTTCGTGATAGTCGGCATGATCTTGAAGCTCGCGTCGACGCGCTTTCGTCCCACGCCTGAAAACACCACTTCCACCATGCTGCCGCCCGCGGCCTTGTACCTCTCCGGAGCCCTGGCTGCCGCCACCATTGCCGTGCTGGTCCGCTTGTTGCTAACAATTTTCGCCGAATTCCAATCCACCTGGTCGAACATCATCGCCGCTATCGCCGTCGCCATGATCGTTCTTGCCATACTCGCCGCTTTTCCGGTCGCCGCTCGCGTCTGGCGCTCTCTCGCTCATGTACCCGAGACAAATCTCGAGCGCATCCTCGCCTGGTCCACCCTTAGCCAGTTGGGCTATATCCTGTTCGGTCTCGTCGCCGCCAACCAGGCCGCCTTGACGGCCATGACCTACTATCTCTGCACCTACGTATTTATTCTTACCGGCGCGTTCGCTGTCTTCACCGCTCTGCGCAATCCTGGCGCTTCCGGACAGGAGCTCAACGATCTTCGCGGCCTGCGCCGCCGAAGTCCCGCTGCCGCCTTACTCCTCACGATTTTTTTGCTCAGCCTCGCCGGATTTCCGCCCGCCGCGGGATTCTTCGGCCGCCATTTTCTTTTCCAGGCTTTGGTAGAAACCGGCCATCAGTATCTCGCCTGGTTCCTGGCCATTTCTTCGCTGCCGCTGGCGTACGCTTATGTACGCATCGTCTTCATCGGCTGGCGCCGCGACGCACACGGCGAGCTTCCTTTCTTCGCCTTCACCGTCCCGCAGTCCATCGTCCTCGGCATCTGTGTATTTGTTTCCCTGGCGGCCGGCCTGTATTCTGAGCCCTTCATGCGCCTTGCCCGTTATGCCTTTGGACAATAAGCCCCGCAACGATCCACCGGCCGATCCGTCGACCACGCCCGCGCCGGGCAAAACCAATAATTTCTCGAATCAATTTGCCATGGCCATGGAGTTGCCTTTCGTCCTCGTCGGCGCGGTTCTTCTCGGCGGCGTCCTCGGCTATTTCCTCGATCGCTGGCTGCACACCAAACCGTTCCTTATGCTCCTCTTTGGCGCGCTGGGATTTTTCGGCGGCGTGCGCGACATTCTCCGGCGCCTTCCTGGCGGCCGGCGGGGAAGCGGCGATGGCGGCTCTGCCAATTAGCTTCACGGCCGCGCAAACTGAGCGGCGCATCGTCTGGCTCATCCTGTTGTTCGGTTTCCTCGCCGCCGCTGCGGCTGCCTTCCTGCACAATTTGCCTTGGGCCGCCGGCCTCATCATCGGGGCCATCCTCGCGTGGTTCAATTTTCGCTGGCTCAAGCAAGGCATGGACGCACTCGTGGCCGCCTCGCAGGCCCAATCCGGCGCGGCCCAGCCTCGTGTTCCGATAGGTACCTATTTCCGCGCTATGTTTCGCTACGCCTTGATAGCCTTCACTGTGTATGTTATTTTTATTCTTCTGAAGGTTCCCCTCGCTAGCATGGTGGTGGGCTTGTGTGCTCTGGGACCGGCGGTCATCGCCGCAAGCGTGTACGAAATTGCCGGGCCTCGGAAACCGTAAAGTTGTGAAACGCCGAATTGGAAACATCGAGAAATAGGGAGCATCGCACCTCGCAGTTCACTCTTATGGAACACGTAAGCGCGCTGACTCATTTGGTAAACCGCTACCTTGGCAGCCTTGCATTGGCCTTGCTCTCTGCGCTGCACATCAAGCCCACCGATTCCGCAAATCCGATACCCGAACATGTCGTCATGGCCCTCGGCGTTCTCGTCGTCGGCACCCTTCTCGCCCTGTGGGTCCGCACGCGCCTTTCCGTCGAGCGTCCTGGCGCATCACAGCAAGTCGCTGAATTGCTCCTCAACAACTCCATGAGTTTCGGTATTCGCGACATTCTCAGCCAGAATGCCGGCCATCATTGGGAGCGCTATGTCTCTCTCGTCGGTTCCATCGGGCTGTTCGTGTTGCTTGGCAATCTGTTCGGAGCATTTCCGTTTCTAACCGCTCCCACTAGCGTTTATACCGTTCCGCTGGCCTGTGCCGTAATCGTCTTTTTGTATTTCAACTGGCAGGGCATCCGTCACCATGGGCCCGTCGGATATTTGAAGCATTTTGTCGGCCCCGTTCCGTGGTTGGCGCCGCTGATGTTCCCTGTCGAAATTCTCAGTACTTCCGCGCGATTGCTGTCTCTTTCCGTGCGTTTATGGGCCAACATTTTTGCCAGCGACATCATCTACGGTTTATTCCTCGGCTTGTTTGCCGGCGCCTTCACTGCCGGATGGACCAAGTCTCCCGTGCTCGGCGCCATTGTCGGTGTGCTTCCCGCTCTATTTCCCATCGCTTTTCTCTTGCTGCATGTTTTTGTTTCCATTGTGCAGGCCTATGTCTTCACGATTTTGCCGGCCGTATATATCGGCATGTCTACGGCGGATGAGCACTAACCGATTTTGTACCGCCGCTCCAGCGTGAGCCCGGCTGCACGGTGTCCGGGAACCACCTCCTGGCGGCAATTCATGAGGAGGAAGTAAATGAAGAAAGCAGCAGTCGTTCTGGTTGCACTCATAATCGTATTGCTCGTCGTACCTGCGGCCTTCGCGCAGGGTGCCGCTCCTGATCAGAAACTCCCGTTGAATCCCACCACTCTCGCGCTGGCTGCGGGCTTCGGCGTGGCCATTGCCGCGTTTGGCTGCGGACTCGGCCAGGGACGCATCGCCGCCGCCGCTTGCGAAGGCATCGCTCGCAATCCCGGTGCGGCCGACGGCGTTCGAGGCGCCATGATTCTCGGCCTGGTCTTCGTCGAAACCCTCACGCTCTTCACCTTCGCGCTGGGCTTCCTGCTCTACCGCCTGCTCTAGTCCCGGCGGCCGTTTCCTTCCGTTTTTCATACGCCTCACGCGTCGTTTACGTGGGGCGTTTTTTCATCACGCCACCTGACTCTGCCAATCATCAGAGCCCATCCCCGGCACGTCATCCGCCGACATGTCACTCAACCGCCGCGGTCGTCTAATACAGTGTGATCAAAGGACCGCGCGCGCGCCGGGAGCCCCAAGTTCGCATTTGCCGTATGAACCGGGGTCCTTCCCTCTAACTCGCTCTTCTTTTTTGATTGGCTCGCGCAACAGCGCTTTTCCACGGCGAAATTTTCTCTAGCGCTGACCTACCGTGCGATCAAGTTCGGCTGCAAAATGAAATTCAACACCTGGTTGGGAAACAATCCGAAATACACCGTCCCAATCGCCGTAACCGCCAGTACCACGTTCACTGCCGCAGGAAACCGCCGCGGAGCCGCTGCCATCGCCTCGGCGCTGCCTTCCCGCATATACATCACCACGATGAGCCGCAAATAATAATACGCCCCGATGATGCTGTTCACGCCCATCAGCACCGCCAGCCAGATCAGGTGCGAATTCACCGCCGCCTTGAAAATATAAAACTTCCCAAAAAACCCCGCCGTCACCGGCAATCCCAGCAGCGACAAAAGATAAAGGCTCAGCGCCGCCGCCGCCACCGGATGCCGCTGCGAAAGCCCGGCGTAATCGTCCAGCGTCAAATTTTTCTCGCCCGTCCCGCCAATCTCCGAAACGATCGTGAACGCTCCGATTTTCACCAGCGCGTAACTCAGCAGATAAAACAGCACTGCGGCATACGCCGGAGCCGCCCCGCCGTTCAAGTCGTTGGACATGAACGTAACTGCCGCGAACGCCACCAGGATGTAGCCCGCATGCGCGATGGAGCTGTACGCCAGCAAACGCTTCACGTTGGTCTGCAGCAGCGCGCCCAGATTGCCCGCGAACATCGTCAGCACCGCGAGGATCCAGAATGCCCAGAACCAGAAATGTGTCGCTGCCGGCACGCTCGCGAATATCCGCAACAGCAGCGCGAACGCCGCCGCTTTTGGCCCCGCCGAAAACAGTGCCGTCACGGGAGTCGGCGCTCCCTCGTACACATCCGGCGTCCAGATTTGAAACGGCGCCGCCGCCACCTTGAATCCGATCCCGATCAGAATCAGGGACAATCCCAGCTTCAGCAAGTTGCTACCCGGATCGGCGTCATCCATCCGCGACAGATTCGTCGTGCCCGTCGCACCGTAAACCAGCGCGATGCCGTACAGGAAAAACGCCGTGGCAAAAGACCCCAGCAGAAAATATTTCAGCGAAGCTTCGCTCGATTTCATCGAATCGCGCCGGAAGCCCGCCAGGATATAGCTGGAAATGGAGCTCAGCTCCAGCCCGATGAACGCCGTCAACAGTTCGCGCGCCGAGGCCAGCACGCCCATTCCCGCCGTCGCAAACAACACCAACGCGTAAAATTCCGCGAAGGGCAGGTTCTCGCGCTCCAGATAGGAGCCCGCCGACAGAATCACCAGCACCGCCACCAGTCCGACCAGCAGCCGGAAGAAAAAGCTGAACACATCCGATTCGACCAGCCCGAAGAATCCTGCGCCGGGAGTCGCGCCCGCCACAAACGCCGCGCCCGTACCCGCCAGCGCGCCAACCAGCGCCAGTCCGGTAAAAAACTGTTTGCTGCGTACAAAAGGCTGCAGCAGCATGGCCAGCATGCCAAACACGCACCAGACTAATTCCGGCAGCACCCGCAAGATGTCATCGGTGTGCGGCATCATCGGTGGTGCCCGCTGTTTGCCACTGGAAGCTGCTTCGCGTCGCGCGCGCCCTTCTCTACAATCGCTATCGCTTCCGCTACCGGCCCGCCTTTCGGCCGTTTGACTGCCTCATAAGCCCGTTGCGGTTCCACCTGATCGATAATTGCCTGCGAAGCGTTCGCAGTCCGCCGCGTAAAAAACGTTGATCCAATACCCATCCACAACATCAACACCGACATCGTCGCCAGGATGAACTTCTCCCGCCCGGAAACATCCGCCAGTGTGCGATTTTTCTCGTGCGTTATCTCTCCAAAAAATACCCGCTGGTACGACCACAGCAAATAGCACGCCGACAAGATCACTCCCAGCGCTCCCCACGCCGCCCACTGCCAGTGCGCCACGTACGTGCCCAGCAATATCAGGTATTCCCCTACGAATCCATTCAGCATCGGCAATCCCAGCGAAGCAAGCGCCGCGAACAGAAAAAATGCCGCCAGCTTCGGCATGGGAGTCGCCAACCCTCCATACTCGCTGATCTCAAACGTGTGCCGCCGGTCGTACAACATGCCCACCAGCAAAAACAGCGCGCCGGTAGAAACCCCGTGCGCCAGCATCTGGTATACCGCGCCCTGCATTGAAATACTTCGGAACGCAAAAATTCCCAGCACCACGAAACCCAGATGGCTTACCGACGAGTACGCCACCAGCTTCTTCAAATTCGGCTGCACCAGCGCGACCAGCGCGCCATAAATAATCCCGATAACCGCCAGCGCCGCCACCCACGGCGCCGCCCGCCGCGCCGCTTCCGGAAACAGCGGCAAGCAGAAACGGATCATTCCGTACGTGCCCATTTTCAGCAGCACGCCCGCCAGCATTACCGAGCCCGCCGTTGGCGCCTCCACGTGTGCGTCCGGCAGCCAGGTGTGCAGCGGAAATAGCGGCACCTTCACCGCGAACGCCACGAAAAACGCCAGGAACAGCAGCATTTCCGCTCGCGGCTCCAGCACCAGCGCGCCCGTCGAAATCATTTGCTGGATAGTCGGCAGATCGAACGTGCCCGTCGCGTTATATAGCCAGATAATTCCCACCAGCATCAGGATCGAACCGGCCATGGTGTACAGCACAAATTTCACCGCGGCGTAAATCCTTCGCTCGTGCCCCCAGATACCGATCAAAAACGCCATGGGAATCAGCATCACTTCCCAGAAAAGAAAGAACAAAAACAGATCCAGCGACAGAAATACTCCGACCACTCCCACTTCCAGCATCAGCAGCATCACAAAAAATTCTTTTACCCGGTGATGGATGCTGTTCCACGACGCCAGCACCGAAATTGGCGTCAGGATCGTCGTCAGAATCACCAGGAACAGGCTGATGCCATCCACGCCCAGGTGATAATGAATCGGCGGAGTAGTGATCCACTGGGCGTTTTCGCCCAGCCGGTAATCCGTGGAGCCCAGCGGCACGCCCCGCAACAGCAGCAGCGAAAACAAAAATTCCGCCGTGGAAACAATCAATGCAATCCGCCGTATAAAAACGTGATCGTCGCCGCGCAGCAGCAGCAACGCCAGCGCGCCCACGCCCGGAAAGAAAATCAATATCGACAGCAAGTGTCCGCCGTGGAATAGGGAGCTCATATCAGCGCGTCACTCCCAGCACGGGCTTCACGTGCGGCCAGAAAATCACCGCCATAATCACGATCGCGCCCACCACTACCCACACCGCGTAGCTTCGCGTATTCCCCGATTGCGTCCGCCGCGTGCCGTCGCCAATCGCGGTGGTGCCTTCCGCGATTCCATTTACCGCCCCGTCAATCACACCCATGTCCACCGTCTTCCACAAAATGTTGGTCGACACCCACAACAGTGGCCGCACAATCGCCGCCGAATACAACTCGTCCACATAATATTTGTGCAGCAACGCGCGGTACGCTCCGCCAAACGATTTCGCCAGGCTATCCGCTTTGCTTGGCTGCTTCAGGTACAGCCACCACGCCGCGAACAGTCCCAGCAGCGCCGTAATTACTGCGACAATGGCCAGCGGCGTCTCCAGCGCGTGTGCTACCGCCTCGGCGGTCGCCGCTTCGCCGCCGCTCGGAGCCGCAAATACCGGCTCCAGAAATTTTGCAAAATAATCCGGCTTGCCCCAGAAAGCCGGCGCCGCCAGCCATCCGCCAACAATCGAAAGCACCGCGAGTATTGCCAGCGGGATCAGCATGCTCTTCGGCGATTCATGCACATGCACGCGATGCTCGTCGTAGCGCTCCTTGCCAAAAAAAGTCAGAAAAATCAGCCGGAACATGTAGAACGAGGTGAGCAGCGCCGTGAATAATCCCGCTGTGTAAAGAATGTGCCCCACATTCGGCCCGCCATTCTCGCTCTGATACGCATTCAACAAAATCGAGTCTTTGCTGAAAAATCCCGCCAGCGG
>JBBSFG010000075.1:0-13309 GCA_038238965.1 Candidatus Acidiferrales bacterium
GAGGGGTTGTCGCCGGAGCAGGCGATGCTGGCCCTGGTTCCGCCGGCGTTTGAAAAGGATCCGTTGCTTTCGCGAGATGTGCGCGCGGCGCTCACCTCACTTTCGCAAACGAACGAGCCGTGGGACGGCCCCGCGGCGCTGGTCTTTTCCGACGGGCAATTTGTGGGCGCCAAGCTGGACCGCAACGGTTTGCGGCCTCTACGCTATACCCTTACGCATGACGGATTGCTGGTCGCAGGCTCGGAAACTGGCCTGATCGATTTCGAAGAATCGCGCGTGGCCGAGCGGCAACGATTGGGTCCCGGTGAAATGATTCTCGCCGATCCGGACACCGGTTTATTCCTGCGCTGGCGCGACATCCTGAAGCGTCTGGCGGCAATCAAAGATGGAAGACCAGCGGCACCGCGGCCACTGGGCGATTCCGAGGCCTCCATCGTTTCACCGCTTGTCGAGCAACCGAAGCGCATCGCTGCGGCGGCGGGCTGGACGGAAGATCAGTTCAAAATACTTTTCTCCGCGCTGGTGCATGGAAAAGAAGCGGACTGGAGCATGGGCGATGACGCTCCTCCGGCGTTTCTCTCCACCTTGCCGCGCACGCTGTGGGATTACTGCAAGCAGCGTTTCGCGCAAGTCACCAATCCGCCGATTGATCCCCTGCGCGAAGCGCACGTGATGTCGCTGGAAGTGCACCTCAAAGGCGGCCTCACTTTGCCGACGCCTTTGATCAACGCGCGCCAGCTTGCCGAACTTGGCGAAGCATTTGGACCGGTTCGCCAGATAGATTTCACTTTTCCTGCCGCCATGGGAGTTCCGGGCGCGCGTCGCGCAATTGCTCAGCTATCTACTACCCCTCTGAGCAGCGATGGGCGTCCGGGGCTCCTCCTCCTTTCCGATCGCGCTATGGGAAAGGAGCGCGCATGCTTGCCGGCGTTGCTGGCCGCGGCCGCGGTGTGGAAAGCGATGGTTCGCGAAGGATTGTGGGATGTGCCGCTGGTGGTGGAATCAGCGCAGGTGTTCGATACCCATCATGTCGCGCTGCTGGTTGCCAATGGAGCGAGTGCGGTGCTGCCCTACCTGGCCGATCAGTTTGCGGATGCACTGGAAGAGGGCGGCGCGGCGCGGGTACGCACGGCGGTGCACGCGGGATTGCGAAAAGTTTTGGCGCGCATGGGTGTGTCGACCATCGCCAGCTACCGCAACAGCCAGTTGTTTGAAATTGTCGGGCTGTCCGAGGATTTGTGTGCGGAATTCTTCGAAGACGCCGCCGATTATCCAGGTCAGAAGAGTCTGGACGAATTGCTGGCCGATTATTTGCGCATGCACACGACCGCGTTCGCTGCGGCGTCGGAAGAAATGGGGGATTCGGGGCTTTATCGCTTCCGCAAAGGCGCGGAGCTGCACGCCAATTCGCCGGAAATTGTCCGACGGCTGCACGCCCACGTGCGCGCGCCGGATGCGAAAAAATATTCGGCGTTCGAGGAACTCGCCGAGCGCCAGGGCAACGTATTCCTGCGCGATCTGCTGGACACCGTTCCCGGAACGCCCGTCCCGGTGGAGGAAGTGGAGTCGCGGGAATCCGTGCTGAAACGTTTCAGTACCCAGGCGATGTCGCTCGGGTCGCTTGGTCCCGAGGCCCACCGCACGCTGGCGCTGGCGATGAATATGCTGGGAGGCCGCAGCAATACCGGAGAGGGCGGTGAAGATCCGGCCACGTATCGTTTTGAACCGGCGGCAGCCAATAAAATCAAGCAGGTAGCGTCCGGCCGATTCGGTGTGACCGCGGATTACCTGGTGCACGCGGAAGAATTGGAAATCAAGATGGCGCAAGGCTCCAAGCCGGGCGAGGGCGGGCAGCTTCCGGCTCGAAAAGTTACCGAGTATATTGCGCGCATCCGGCATGCCACGCCGGGTACGCCGCTGATTTCACCGCCGCCGCATCACGACATTTACAGCATCGAAGATTTAGCACAGCTGATTCACGATTTGCGCGCCGTAAATCCTTTCGCGCGCATCGGCGTGAAACTGGTTTCCGGCGCGGGTGTTGGAATTATCGCCGCCGGTGTGGCCAAAGCGGGCGCGGACGTCATCACCATCAGCGGCCACAATGGCGGAACGGGTTCGTCGCCGCTGACTTCCATCAAAAATACCGGATTACCCTGGGAAATCGGATTGCGCGAAACGCACGACACGCTGGTTCGCGCGGGCCTCCGTTCACGACTCTCTCTCCGCGTGGACGGAGGCCTGAAGTTCGCGCGCGACATTATTCTCGCGTCCATTCTCGGCGCGGACGAGTTCGGATTTGGCACCGCGTCCCTTCTCGCCATCGGCTGCGTAATGGCCCGGCAATGTCATTTGAATACCTGCCCCGTGGGTATCGCTACGCAGGACGAAACTTTGCGCGCTCGCTTTACCGGTAAGCCCGAAATGGTGGTCGCGTATTTCCAGTATCTCGCGGAAGAAATACGCAATCGCATGGCGGAGTTGGGTGTGCGCTCGCTGACTGAGCTTTCCGGTTGGTACGACCGGTTGGGCACGCGTTCGGGAATGGACGCATTACTCATCGTGCCGATCTCCGAATCCCGTCGTGTGGCGCCCCAACAGGAGCCGGCATTGCATGCCGCGGCGCGTGAAGCATCGCTGCACTTTTCACAAGACCTCGGAGCGAAAGTGAAGACCCAGCCGATTCACAATTCTGACCGCAGCATCGGCGCGGGCATGAGCGGTGAATGGATGCGGCGCATCAAGAGTGGCCGGCCAGTGCTCGACGCAATCGAGCACGAATATCACGGCTCCGCTGGACAAAGTTTTGGCGCATTCCTGGCCGAAGGTCTTACCTTGCGGTTGCGCGGAGAAGCCAACGATTACGTGGGCAAGGGATTGTCGGGCGGCACCATTGCGATCTCCGCCGGCAGCGCGGCTTCGCGGCGCGGAGACGTGTTGGCTGGGAATACTGTCTTATATGGAGCTACGTCTGGACGATTATTCGTCGCCGGTCGCGCCGGCGAAAGGTTTGGCGTGCGCAACAGCGGCGCCCTCGCGGTTGTGGAAGGCGTCGGCCAGCACGGTTGCGAATACATGACCGGGGGAGTCGCCGTGATTCTCGGGCCGCTGGGATTGAATTTTGGGTCGGGCATGACCGGCGGGTTGGCCTACGTGCTGCATTCGGAAGCGGACGATGTCCTGCACCGGGAATTCGTGGCCTTGGCAGCGCTCGATGCGTTTGAAGAAACTTCGCTACGGCGCGTCCTGGAGGAGCACGTACGGTTCACTTCCAGCCCGATCGCTGCGAAATTGCTCGCTCGCCGGGGCACTTTACCGCTGGTTCGTGTGCAGCCGGTGCATTTCCAGGGCACCATTGAGGCTACATGGCGTCCCGTTTTGGAACAGTGCAAGGAAGTGGAGATGCAACTGGGAGTAACGCCCGGCGCGGAGCCACCACAACCGCAGCCTGTCATGCATGTGTGAAAGGAATCAAGTGCTGCGGCTCCGTTCCTTCATAAATAAGTTATAATCGCCGCCGAGCATCTTCTATGGATTTCGATCAACTCGCCACATTCGTTTACGTCGCCAAGTTAAAAAGTTTTTCGCGCGCGGGTCAGAAAGTATTTCGCTCGCAATCGGCGGTCAGCGCCCAGATTCGCCAACTCGAACAAGCCTATCGCGCTAAGTTGCTGGACCGCTCGGCCAAGTCGGTGGAACTCACGCCCGCGGGTGAAGTGCTGTTTGAATATGCGGAACGCCTGCTGCGCTTGCGCGATGAGTCCGTCCAGGGTGTAGCGGACCGCGGCAACGTGGTGCAGGGCACGGTATTGTTCGGGGCCAACGAAGCGACCTGTTTATACCTGTTGCCGGATATTTTTGCTGAATTTCAGCGCCGCTATCCGTTGGTACACATCAGCATTTACCGCAATTTCAGCCACAAAATTCTGCAGCGCATCGAAGACGGCACCATTGATGTGGGTATCGTCACTTTGCCGATCAAGGCGCTGAATACCAAGGTGCACCACATTTACCGCGACCGCTTGCGCTTCATGGTCAGCACGCGAAATCCGCTGGCTAGTAGATCGAAAATTACCCTTGAAGAAGTCGCCGCCCAGCCGCTGATTTTTCCCCGCACCGGCTTTACGCGCCAGGTGCTCGACAAGCTTTTCCGGCCGTACCGTTCGCGGCTGCGCATCACCATGGAGTTGCCGAGCATCGGCATGATTAAACGCTTTGTCGGCGCGGATGCCGGAGTGTCCTTCATCAGCGAGAGCTTTGCCAGCGATCAGGTCAAGGCCGGCGAAGTGAAGCTGCTCAACGTGGAAGGCGTTGATCTTTGGCGTGAATTAGGGCTGGTCTACCGGCGTGATCGCAGTCTGCCGCGAGCTGCGCAGTCCTTGATTTCGATAATCCGTGAACACCGCAAATTGCCGGAGCCTTCGGCAACGGCTGGCGCGTAATTTTACGCCGCCCATAAACGCAGGCGTTCCTACGTCAATTGGAATTGAATTCGAGGCTGGCGATCGCCCGGGCGATCACGTTTTCCTGAATCTGGATTAAGTCGGTTTCCGCGTAGGTCATTCCCAGCACCGAAAACATGTCGCCGCTGCGCGATACCACCAGCAGCGTTCCCGACCAGTCATGATCGTCGGCCAACCCGCGATATTTAATTTCGATAGCCGGGAATCCGCCGACCACCGTCTTGATCAGCGAAATGCGGCGGTAATTTCCGTAGGTATCGCGCAGGCGTTTTTCGACATCCGCGGCAGTAACTTCCAGAGACGCTTTATTTTTTTCCTGACCCACCACCAGTAGCGTGGATTCATTGGACGTTCCCAAGGCCACAATCGCATTGGGCAGCGCCTTGGGAGCGTCTTCGATCAATTTCCAGCTTGGCGCCTTGTACATGCGAAAGCCGTGGGTGTAATTGATGTACAGATTGCCCTGCACCGCTTCACGGTTCGGCGGCGGCTCGATTTCTTTTGGCTTAGACGGGTGAATCGGCGTGACCACGGGCACCGCCGGCGCAGTAGTCGGCTTGGACGTTGGCGCTGCCGGTGTAGCGGACTTCGCGGTTACTGCTGCATCAGAAGACGTCGGAGAGGGCTTTTTTTCAAGTGGTGGCTTTGGAGCAGCCGCAGCCCCGACTGGTGTGGATCTCGCCGCTGAATCTGGAACCGGTGCCGGTGCCGGCGCCGGAGTTGATGCTGGCTTTACCGCTGCTGTTTTGCCCGTCTTTTCCAATTTGGGAGCGCTCGGTGGCGCGGAGGATTTTACGGGTACGGGCACTGGCGCTGGAGTCACCGGTGCAGGATTTTCCCTGCGAGGCGTGCTTGCCTGCGGCGCGGGTTTCGCGGCGTCCGGTTTATCAGGCTTTGCCGCCGAATGACCCGCAGAACCGGCGGGTATGATGGCTGCGATCTTGTCCTTCTCGACGAGTACAAATCCAAAGTCGGTCTTGACCTTGAACATGTTGTCTTCGTACGCCACGATCACGCCATAGAGTTTTTGGCCGTCCTTGAGGCGGATTTCGTCAGCTCGCGCACGGGCCCCCGCAAGAGCGCCTACACAGACCAGCACGGCACCAAGAATCAGCTTACGGGTACCCATGCCTGTGAGTATGCCGCCAGCCAGCCAACGGGGCAACTCCAGCGCCGTAGCGGTTGTCGGTTACGCTACTTACAGAGTCCAACTACCCCCGGAAAAGTGCCCTATCGAAAAATGGCAGGTTCAATACAGGTTCATAGATAGCTCTAGTACCATCAGGACTAGGCACATATCCTGCGATGAGTCGAAGTTTTGACCATCTTGGGGGCAGAATATGAACTGGATTTTTCGTGTACTGCTGGCCGGCACCATCACTGGCATTTTGGCGGTCGCACCGATGTATCCATCGCAGAATCAAGCAACTGGCGTTGTCGTTGACGCCGATGGTGCTACGGTTGGGGGCGCAACCCTTTCCACCGGCAGCTCAGTTTACGTGGGGGACGTGGTGGGCACGGACTCTCAGGGCCACGCGCAGTTGCGTGTTCGGCAAACGGTGTTTCAGCTAATTGGCGAGTCAGACGCGGCCTTCTTTTCGGGGCCTACCGGGGCGGTTGCTGAACTGCGGCATGGAACCCTGCTTGTCGCGCTCAACAACGCGTCCGAGGGGTTTGAGATTTTCGCCTCCGACGTGCGCATCGTTCCGAAAGGCGACCGGCCCATATTTGCGCAGATCACTATGAACTCCTCGTGCGACCTGCAAATCAAGGTTCAGCGGGGAACGCTGGAGGCCACCACCGGCAAGGAAACCAAAACGCTGGAAGAGGCCCATGCCTACGATGTGATTCCTGAATACTCCGTCAATGAGTCCCGAAATCCGGCTATCTCGCCCGAAGAATCCGAGTATCACCGTGGGCACGAGCATAAAGCTTGCGCATTGGCGGCCAAACTCGGCCCCAAGCCCGCGCTAGCGGGATCGTCGCATTTCAAAATTATCGCGGCGGCTGTCGGCGTCGGCATCTTGATCCCGATATTACTGCATGCCGGCGGCGGCGGAGAGCCCCCTCCGGAGAGTCCGTTTACGCCATAGATATTGATATTTTCACGGCAGCGACTTGTCCAGCGTTCCCGTACACATTCTGATTAGTTGAGAAACCCTCACCGGCTTCACCAGCGTGTGAGGGTTTTCTTTTCCAGCCAAAAAGTGTTCTTCGGGATTTATGCCGCTCGACGGTTGGAGTAAGCTATTTGGGAAGCAGAACGCGACTTCGGTGTATGGCGGGTTCCGTAAAATGCGAGGGAGAAATGCCAGCCGCAGAGAATAGGAAAGATTTTGACACTGTCGACCACGTCGCCGTTTCCGTCAGTGATGTAAAAGGCACGGTGGAATGGTACCTGAAGAATTTCAACTGCAAAGTGGCCTATCAGGACGATTCCTGGGCCTTACTGGAATTTGCGAATATTCGCGTCGCGTTTGTTCTGCCTCAGCAGCATCCACCGCACTTCGCGCTGCTGCGCGATCCCTCGGTTTACGGAGAGCCCAAGACCCACCGCGATGGCACGCGCTCCGTATATCTCAGCGATCCCTCGGGGAATGCCGTCGAGGTGCTGGCCCTCAAGTAAGATTAGAGAGCCGATCGACATCGTCTGACCCGCACGGTATAAATGACCATTCAGCATCAATCTTCCCCGCAATTATTTGTGTTCTGACACCTCCAGCAGATTGGCAGGCACTTCGCCCGTAGGCCGCATGCGGCGATTCGCCAGAGCGATTCCCGCCAGCACCAGCGCGCCGCCAAGTATTTGCGAGCCTGCCAGCGGTTCAGCAAGGAGCAAAGCGGCAAGCACGGCGGTGAGCGGCCCCTGCGAGAGCAAGCTGATCGATGCGGCTGTGGCCGGAAGATGCCCGAGCGCATAGGTCAGCGCCAGGTATCCTCCCAACTGCGAAATAATGCCGAGACCAAAAAGAGCGGCCCACGAACGGCCAGCCGGCACTTTCAGTGAAATATTCAGCGCCAGATTGATAACCAAAAGAAACAACGCGCTGGAGATCATGGCCAGGCGAAGAAATGCCAGCGTACTGGTCGTCATACGCACCCGTTCCGTGGCGATCATGTACACCGCGAAGCACGCCGACGCCGCCAGCGCCATGGCGTCTCCCCAGCCCAACTTGAAGTGCCGCGCCAGATCGCCCCACACGATGACCGTCGATCCAACCAGGGCCAGTAATAATCCCAACCAAAAAGCTGAGCCGGGCCGCTGCCGGAACACCAGCCAGCTGAGCAGTCCTACAAATACGGGCGTATTGTTGCCCAGCAACGTTGCGTTGGCCGCGGAGGTTTGCAAAATCGAAGTGTTGAAGAATGCCAGATCGAGCGCGAAGAAGAGTCCGCCAATGGCGATGACCGCCAGCGTTTTACGATTTACGCGCGGCAAGCGAGGCCCGACAATCCAGGTGGGAACCAGAATCAGCGCGGGGATTAGCATGCGGTAGAATGCGGACGCCGGGCCGGGCATGTCCGTCCAGCGTACAAAAATGGCCGACCACGCGATGCACAGAACACCGGCCGACAACGCAAGATAGGGCCAGGCGCTGGAGGATTTGCGCGACGGCGTCATTCCCGCGCGGCCGGACGCGTGAGGATGAAAGTTTTTTTCAATTCAGGGAGTATCGCACACGTCGCGCGCCGCGACAGGAGCCTAATTGGCCTGCCTGATTGGCCTGCCTGATTGGCCTCCGCTCTGTGCGCCGGAAAGTTTAGCCGTATATAATCGCGGCCATTGGCGATCAGCGATTGAGGATTACTCGATGAAGCGCGAGAAGCGCAGCGACAGGGAATTGGGAATGCACCGCAGGATCACCCGCCGGGACTTCCTCAATGGCGTAGCCACCGGTATTGGCGGTGCGATCGCGGGCGCAACGGCACTTTCCGGAGGACTTGGCGCGGAAACCCTGTTGGCCGCGGCCGCGCTCGATGAGTTCTCACCCGAAAAGGCGCCCGGCTATTATCCTCCCGCAAAAATGGGGATGCGCGGGAATCACGACGGCTCGTTTACGTTCGCGCATCTTCTGCGCGACGGAGAAAAGTGGGAAGACCTCGGTAAAAACGCTGCCACCGGCGAAAATTACGACCTGGTCATCGTAGGCGGAGGAATCAGCGGTTTGGCGGCCGCCTATTTCTACCGCCAGCGGGCAGGGAATAGCGCCCGCATCTTAATTCTGGATAATCACGACGATTTTGGCGGCCACGCCAAGCGCAACGAATTTCAGGCCGGCGGCCGCATGGTGCTTAGCTACGGTGGGACTCAGTCGATCGAGAGCCCGGGGAAATACAGCGACGTTGCCAAGTCTTTGATACGTGACATCGGCGTTCGCGTCGAGCGATTTGAGCAGGCCTACGATCGAACGCTTTATTCGAAAATGGGCACTGCGGCGTTTTTTGACAAGGAAACGTTTGGCGAAGACCGCCTGCTTACGGGCATGAATTCCACGCCATGGCCGGAGTTTCTCGCCAAGGCACCGCTTTCGGACGAAGTGCGCCGCGACATCGCGCGCGTATATAACGAGAAGAAGGACTATCTCGCGGGGAAATCGCTGGAAGAAAAGTCCGCGCTTCTCTGGAAAATCAGTTACGCGGAATATTTGACGAAATATTGCCGCCTCACTCCCCAGGCTTTGCCGTTTTTTCAGACCTTCACTCACGATCTGTTTTGCGTGGGCATTGAAGCCGTTCCGGCGATGGCGTGTTTCGAGGCGGGCGACGATTATGAGTCTTTTACCTACGCTGGATTTGACGGGCTGGGTTTCCCGCCGGCAGGGAAGGGGGAGCCGTACATTTATCATTTCCCGGATGGCAACGCCTCCATCGCCCGGCTCCTTGTTCGCGCGCTGATTCCCGAGGCCATGCCCGGCAGTTCCATGGAAGACGTCGTCACCGCGCGCGCGGTGTACGGCAAACTGGATACGGCGGAATCGCCGGTGCGAATACGCTTGAACAGCACGGTGATGCACGCGCAAAATGTGCCAGGCGAAAAACAAGTTCAGGTCGCCTACATGCGCGGCGGAAAATTGCATTCGGTCACCGCAAAGAATTGTGTCTTAGCCTGCTACAACGTAATGATTCCTTATATCTGTCCGGAGCTGCCGGCGGAACAACGCCAGGCTCTGTCTTACCTCGTGAAATCGCCGCTGGTTTACACCCACGTGGCGCTTCGAAACTGGAAGCCATTCGCAAAATTGAATGCCCATCAGATCGTGGCTCCCGGCGGCTATCACACTTACACGGCGCTCGATTTTCCCGTCAGCCTGGGAGCCTACAAATTTCCAGCCAGCCCGGATGAGCCGGCGGTTCTGTTCATGCTTCGCACGCCTTGCAAGCGGGGGCTCGACCAGCGCGAACAAAATCGTGCGGGTCGCCGGGAATTGATGGACACGCCATTTTCCACCTTCGAAAGAAACATTCGCGATCAGTTGTACCGCATGCTGGGCGCGGCCGGCTTCGATGCCGCGCGCGACATCCAAGGCATTACCGTAAATCGCTGGGCTCACGGTTATGCCTTCACTCCCAACCCGTTGTTCGATCCCGACTGGAAGGAAGAGGACCAACCGTGGGTCATCGGCCGCCAGGGCGTCGGGCGAATCGCCATTGCCAATTCCGATGCGGGTGCCAGCGCGTACACCAATGTGGCGATTGACCAAGCCTGGCGGGCCATCGGCGATTTATTACCATCCTGAACAGCGTGCCCACCGCGGAAATGTTCCATTCGGTTTTTCTCATGCATTTATGATATGGTCTGTCCTTAGGCTCCCGAAGTTGGATTGCCTGAACTTCCTGGAACGTGAGATGCCGCCTTTCCCTCCACTGGTTCAGTCAATTTTTCAGCCAGGTATTTTCCGTACCGGAAACGGCTGTGCCGAATTCCCGCATTCCAGGCGCTTCGAAGGGTACCGGGAGAACGAAGATGAAGAGTTTATTTGTAGGGAACATGAGCTTTCAGACCACCGAAAGCGACCTGCGGGCAGCATTTGAGCCGTTTGGACAAATCACCCGGGTGCACATGGCCATGGATCGCGAAACAGGACGCGCCCGCGGCTTTGCGTTCATCGAGATGCCGAATGACGAGGAAGCCGCCAAGGCTATGGCCGGACTCGATGGTAAAGAATTGGGCGGACGCAATCTTAAAGTGAACGAAGCGCGGCCGAAGGGCGAGGGCGGACCTCCCCGTGGAGGCAGCGGCGGCCAGAAAAATTTTGGACCGAACGCCGGGCGAGGCCCAGGCGGCGGTAGCGGCAGCCGCGGCAAAGGCGGCGGCGGGGGACGCGACCGCTTCTCCAATGAAGATTATCGCGAATCGGCCAGGCAGCCTCGCGAACCGCGCTGGTAATCCGCGCGTTCGTGTGGATGATCTGCAAGCTGAGCGGACATGAGCCAGGCGCACTCTGAGGTGAGGAGAGAGAATGACGACGACTTTTCAAAAGCGGCAGAAGGAAATGAAGCGAATGGAAAAGCGTAAAATGAAGGAAGAAAAGCGCGTCCAACGCAAGATGGATAAGACTACGCCGAAGGATACGGGAACCGACCCCGCATTGGATCCAACCATCGACTGGAACCACTCCGACGATTACATGACCCAGGAGTAGCTGGGTTCCGCCGATAGCAGCCTCCGCGGCCCGCCGGTTTCAATTATCACTCTTCACCAAAATGGACTGGGCGAAATCATGCCTTTCGCGGAGCGGAGTAGCGTTTCGATCTGCCGTTAACTACCACAACGATGTATTGCCCCGCGCGCAAAAATTGCATTACTTGTAAGCCTTCCCGCGCCATTTTTGCCCAGCGTGAACTGCTCTGCAGATTTTGCCCCAGCCCCCGGGATGCTACGCCATCGAACTCAAAATCGACCTGCGCCAGCCGGTTCTTGGTGTGGCGCACCTAGAACGTAGTTTCTCCTACACTGACAATCTTCTTCCGCTCCACAAGAGCCTGACGCCACACCGAAATGAACGCGTCATCCAAAGTTGAATTGTCGCCGACAGCAGTCACAAAAATAATAGAACACAACACCCGAAAGTTTGGCTCCGGGGCGTGGACTCGAACCACGATAGCCAGATTCAAAGTCTGGAGTCCTACCGATTAGACGACCCCGGAGTAGCCGCAAGAAGTTTAGCAGAGCCACGCCGGAAGGTAGAAGTGCATCGCCGCAAACTGTGGCGTCGCGATGTGCGGCGGCAAGGGGATTCTGCTAAATTGGTTAGGCAAATAGCCACCTTGTGGAGAGGTGTCCGAGCGGTTTAAGGAGCACGCTTGGAAAGCGTGTGTAGGAGAAATCCTACCGTGGGTTCGAATCCCACCCTCTCCGCCAACCTTGCAAAAAATCAACAAACTTGCGTACTACTGACGGCGGTGTACTCCAGGTGTACTTTTAACGGGTTAATTGAATCAGAGCCCGGAGACCACGTGGCCCTTCAGATCAGCATTTACAACCGACAGAAGCAAACCAGCACAAGTGGAAAAGAATACGTCGGATATGCTCTCGCGTTCGCTCCGGGTCAACGCGGTGCTATCCCTGTAGCGTGTGAGATACCCCCGTTTTACGTCCGCGACCAGCGAGGTGGCAAGCAGTGGATACGTTTGGAAGCCCGAACGCTCGCCGAAGCCAAGGTGGAAGCTGAGAAGCAGCAACACATCCTGCAAGCCGTCGCGAAGGGCGTTGATGTCGTTACCTCGCCGGATGGCGACAAGCGCCGACTATCCGTCCGGATTGCGGCGTACCTCGCGGAGACCGAAGCAAACAAGTCCCGCGCCACATGGCTCGCGTATCAGCGCAGCTTGGAGTTGTTCAAAGAATCTTGCAAGCGCATGAACGTATCCGATGTGAAGCGTGAAGATCTGCTCCATTTCAAAACTTACCTCAAGAAGCAGAGCCTTTCCGGTCGCTCTATTTACAACCATTTTCTGAACGTGAGTATTTTCTTAAAGTGGGCTGGCGCAGGCATTGGAATGAAGAAGAACGATTGGCCTTCGAAGCCGGAGCGCGAACCGGAAGCGTACACCGAGGAAGAGATCGATGCGATGTTGAAGGTTGCGGCGGGAACGTTTCGAGGGATGAAGCGGCGCGAGGGCGAGAAGAAAGATGATCGGTTGTTGCTCAATGCGTTCTTGCTGACGGGATTGCGCGACGGGGAGTTGCAGCACCTTTCGTACAACGATATCGACGCTAAGCATTCGTTGTGGACGGTCCGGCCAAAGAACGGGCACAACTTGAAGACGCAGGAATCGCAGCGCGTTGTTCCTGTGGGTGAATGGTTAACAAAGAAAGTTTTGGAGAGGATGAAGTCAGAAGGTAAGAAGGCCGAGGATTTGATATTCCCGAACACGCACGGCGGACCAGATGGGCATCTTATCCGCATTACAGAGCGCATCGCTGACGCGGCAGGCATCACAGGGCGCGTGGACAATCACAAATTTCGCTCCACGTCGATCACCATGTGGCTGCGCGCAGGGAATACCGTGCCCGACATCATGAGTTGGGTAGGACATCGCTCACCGACCACAATTCTCCGATACGCAGCCAAGGTGAATCTTCAGAAGAAAGAAACCCGGCACAAGGCTACGCAGGCGTTTGACCGCTACGAAGCCGTCGGTGACTAGGCAGCTTTGCGTTGTTCTTGGTCACGGATGTATGCGCGGATAGCATCGGGGCTGATGCGCCACGCGTGACCGATTGGCACGTACTTCAAATCTCCCGCACGACACAATTCCCGCACGGCGAATACTGTGGTGGACATCAGCGCAGCGGTTTCGGGGATGGTCAACAACAACTTCTCTGATATAGGTACGACAAC
>JBBSFG010000076.1:0-13305 GCA_038238965.1 Candidatus Acidiferrales bacterium
ATACTTTTCGCAGGTTTGTAAATCGCTCAGGACGTGATCGAGTCCCGCGACGCTCTCCAGGCGCGCGGCGACATTCACTGCCGCCGATTTCATAACAGCTTCGCCTGTACGGCTGCCTGCGCCCTCGGGGTAATTTCGCCGCAGCCTTTATTCAGCGGGAAAATCTTGCCGGGATTCAACGCCGTGCCGGGATTGAAGGCATCATGCACGCGGCGCATCAGGTCGAAATCGTCGTCAGAGAAAAGCAACGGCATCAATTCGCTCTTTTCCATGCCTACTCCGTGCTCGCCGGTCAACGCACCTCCAATTTCCACGCAATAGCGGATAATTTCTGCCGAGGCTTCGATAGCCTGCCGATATTGCCTTTGATCACGCGCATCGAACAAAACAATGGGGTGCAGGTTTCCGTCTCCGGCGTGAAAAATATTGCCGATCTTGAAATTATATTTTTCGCCGATTTCGCGGATGCGGCGCAACGCCTGAGGAATTTTAGAGCGCGGAATCACGCCGTCGAGCACGTAATTATTGGGAGCCAGCCTGCCGAGCGCGCCAAAGGCATTTTTGCGCCCTTTCCAAAGCAACTCGCGCTCGTGTTCATCGCGCGCCACACGTACTTCACGCGCGTGATGCCCGCGGCACACTTCGTCCACCGCCGCAGCCTGCGCTTCGATAGCTTCCGCCAGGCCTTCCAGTTCGATCAACAGCACCGCGGCGCTGTCTCTAGGAAATCCCGCATGAATGAAATCTTCGACCGCGCCCAGCGTCCAACCGTCCATCATTTCGCACGCCGCGGGAGTAATCGCGCGCGCCGTTATTTCCGCAACCGTTTCGGAAGCGTCGTCCACCGTGTCGAAGACGGCCAGCAAAGTTTTGACGCTTTCCGGTTTGCGCATCAACTTGACCGTAATCTCCGTCACGAGCGCCAGCGTGCCCTCTGATCCGACAAAAAGACCGGCAAGGTCGTAGCCCAAACCGTCTCCGTGCCGGCTTCCGACCCGGCAGATTTCGCCGTCGGGCAAAGCGATTTCCAGCGCGGTGACATGGTTGGCGGTCACGCCGTAAGCAAGGGTGTGCGGCCCGCCCGCATTTTCGGCCACGTTCCCGCCGATGGTGCAAGATTTCTGGCTGGAAGGGTCGGGCGCAAAATATAGTCCGGCATGCTGCACCGCGCGGGTTAGTTCGTAATTCACCACGCCCGGTTGCACCACGGCGCGTTGATTCTCGAGATCAATCTCCAGGATGCGGTTCATGCGCGCAAAAACCAGCATGATTCCGCCAGTGCGCGCCAACGCTCCGCCGGAAAGACCGGTGCCGGCGCCTCGGCCGATTATCGGCATATCGTGCTGTGTAGCCAGCCGCGCGACGCCCGAAACTTCTTCCGTGGAGGAAGGAAAAACCACTACGCCGGGCCGGCCTTTCTCCACCGATCCGTCATATTCGTAAAGCAGCAAATCTTCCGGGCGATGAAGCACCATTGCATCGCCAACGATATCCTGCAGCCCGCCAATCAGTCTGCGTTCCATGCCGCTGAGCGCCCTCTCTGCGTCTGCTGATCAATAGCTCTCTCGCCACTATAGTGAGACTTGCGTCGCCTGCGCAATGCAACGCCCGCTCGAACGTGCTGAACCTGTGTTAGTGTAATTTTTCCAGCCAACCAGAGGAGCGGATGCCCCGACCAAAAATTCTTTCGACGCGGCCGCTATTTGAAGCTGCGCGGCAAATGCTGCAAGAAAAATGCGAAGTGGAATATTGGCCCCAGGAAGAGCGCATTTCCCGTGAAGAACTCTTTAAGCGTGTGAAAGACAAGCAGGGTCTGGTCTGCCTGCTCACTGAACGCGTTGACGACGAACTGTTACGCGGCGCATCCAAATTACGCATCGTTGCCAACGTGGCCGTGGGTTTCGACAACGTCGATGTTCCTGCCTGTACGAAGCGCGGCGTGGCGGTCACCAACACGCCCGGAGTCCTCGATGAATCCACCGCGGATTTTGCGTGGGCTTTGATGATGGCCGTGGCGCGTCGCGTGGGCGAGGGTGAAACGCTGGCGCGTTCCGGCAATTGGAAGGGTTGGGACCTCGATCAACTGGTAGGCACCGACGTATGGGGTAAAACGCTGGGGTTGGTGGGATTCGGCCGCATCGGGCGCGCAATGGCGCGCAGGGCCGGCGGCTTCAAGATGAAAGTTATTTATACCGATGTGCAGCGCGCATCCGAGGATGTCGAAAAAGAATTGAACGCCGAGTATCGCGATTTCAATACCCTGCTGGCGGAATCCGATTTTGTAAGCCTGCACGTACCGCTCTTGCCGGAAACGCAGGGATTGCTGGAAGCGGCGAAATTTTACCGCATGAAGCCCACCGCGTTTATCATCAATACTTCTCGCGGTTCGGTGGTGGACGAAGCGGCGCTGGTTCACGCCCTGGAAAGCAAAAAAATTGCCGGCGCGGCGCTGGACGTTTACGAGAATGAGCCGTTCATTCATCCCGGTCTGAAGCGTTCGAATGTCGTGCTCACACCGCACATTGCTTCCGCATCGCTGGAAACCAGGACCAAAATGGCGTCCATCGCGGCCGAAAACGTGCGCGATTTTTTTGATGGCAAGCGACCGGCGAACATTTTGAACCCGGAAGTTATAAAAGCGAGCTGAGCATGTCTGCGATTCTCCGATGGCGGATCTGAAACAGATCGCGCGCCGGATTTTCCACCAGACGCTGGCCGCCATTGATATTTCCCTGACCATGCAGCGTAAGTTGTTTCGCGAAGGTTCGCTGCTGCATTGCGGCGCCGCGACGATCGACCTTTTGCAGTTTGAAAACGTCCGGGTGGTAGCGGTCGGCAAAGCCGCGCATGCAATGGTCGACGGGCTAAGGGCCTGCTTGCCCCGGAATATTTCCCTCACCGGTATCGTCTCCGCTCCCACCGGGCCGGGAAAGCCCCAAGCAGGGTTGCAATATTTCACCGGAGGCCACCCGATCCCGAATGAAGAAAGTTGGAAGGCCGCGGAAGCGATTCTCGAGATGCTCGCCCACTGCGACGAGACGACTCTGGTGTTTTTTCTCTTGTCTGGCGGCGGTTCGGCGCTTGTGGAGCTGCCTCTAGACCGGCGATTCAATCTCTCCGATGTTCAGCAACTGCATCGGGTGCTGGTCGGCTGCGGCGCGCCGATTGACGCGATCAACACAATTCGCAAGCATTTTTCAGCGGTAAAAGGCGGGCGACTGGCCGCTGCCGCATCACGGGCAACAAAAATTACTCTGGCGGTCAGCGATGTACCGGCGGGCAAAGAGTCGGCGTTGGCCAGCGGCCCAACATTGCCGGATCCCAGCACTCTGACAGACATGCACACAGTTCTTCGCGATTTTCCGCCGCTGAATAAACTTCCGGATGCTTTCAAGCGCTGGCTTGCGGAAGGAGCGGCGCCGGAAACGCCCAAGGCCGGAGCTCCGGCTTTCCGCGATTCCTATTTTCAGCTGCTTCTGGGACTCGACGATTTGTTTCACCCTGCTCATGGCACGGCGGAAGCCTTGGGATTTGTGACCTGTTGCGACAACTGCACCGACGATTGGCCCGTGGAGCACGCCGCCGAATATTTACTGGCGCAGCTCGCCGAATTGAAAGCAAGCAATCCGTCGCGGCGCGTAGCCCTGATCGCCGGCGGTGAAGTCAGCTCGCCAGTAACCGGCGACGGAATCGGCGGGAGAAATTCCGCGTTCGTGCTGGCGTGTGTGGATCGCATCGCAAGCCAAAGAATTGCGGTGCTCAGCGCGGGCACAGACGGCATCGATGGAAACAGCCTGGCGGCCGGCGCGGTGGCGGATGGCGAAACTTTGGCTCGCGCCAAAGCGGCGGGCCTGGATGTACGCGCGTCATTCCAGCGCAGCGATGCGTATTCCTTTTTTGCGTGCCTGGATGACGCCGTGGTCACCGGACCAACCGGCATCAATCTGCGCGATTTGCGAGTCCTGGTCGCCGCGCCATAGCCGGCGGGATTTTCTCCAAAATCAACGGAACTTACGGCTTCGCTGGCAGCCGCCCTTCGATCAACTTCAGCCGGTCATTCATTTCCTGCATCATATGTTCCAGCTTGTCCAGCTGGCCCACCATGGCGCGGTCCTGGCCTTTATGGTTAGCGGCGACCGTGTCGGAGGGCCCGTCATCATCGTCGCCATCTTCGGCATCGCCATGAGCGTCTGATTTCCGCCCCGCAGGCCGCTTCAACTTCGCGATCTGGGTCTTGATCATCGGGGCCATCTCAATACTCAGGTCGTTGCTCTTCAACAATTCTTCCAGGGCAGGAATCGCGGACACGTCGGCGCGCGAGCCCAGTGCGAATACCGCCGCCATTCGAATTGGAAACTGCGGTTCGGTCAGGTACGACGAAATCTGCCTGGTGATGTCTTTGTTGCTTTTTTCGAGCTTCGCCAGGCTATCAATCGCCGCCGTACGTGACGGAATTTTCTTTCCCGGGACCGCCCATTCGCGCAGTACGGGCACCGCTTTGTCGTCGCCCAACGCACCAAGCGACCGCAGCGCCGCGTTACGCAGAAAATCGTCGGGCGAATCGCCGGCGATCGTCGCCTCCAGAACTTCAAGAGCGCCCGGGGCTTTCAATTTGCCGAGCGCCTGCAAGGCCGCAGCCCTGGGTCGAAAGTACGTATCATGCTCCGAGATCGTACGCAGTTTGGCGTCCACCGCGGCATCGTCTTTAAAACTGCCCAGCGCGGCAACAATTCGAGCGCGCAACCATGGTTCCTTGGCGGAATCCAGCGCTTCAAAAAGCTTTTTTGCTGCTGCCGGGCCGCCCAGTTGCCCTAGACTGTCGGCCGCAGTCGCGCGCACGCCCCAGGCTTTGTCGTTTTTCGCGGCGTCAGCCAGCGCATTAACGACATCTTCATTCTTTCCAGCGACATCCTTGGCGCCAGAAGCTTCTTCTTTGAACTTTCTCAATGCTACCGCCGCATCGGCGCGATCTGAAAAATCTGCGGCGTTCTTCAACTGATAAAGCCATTCGGCTTTTTCTTTGTGAAACTCGGCGGATTTAAGCACGTGTCCGCCCTTGTCGAACAGCACCATCAGCGGCGCGTCGTTGGAAGGAAACGTAAATGTTTCTATCTCCTTCGAAATCACGGCCGGATACAAATGCGCTCCTGAGTTGGAGGTAACTTCCACGTCGAGTGGTACGCGAAAAATCCCTACGTGGTCTCCCTTGGTTTGGGTTTGCTTGACGGTCAATGCTACCTGGTGTTTGACGGTGTCATACGCATAGCTGAGGTCGAATTTGGGAGCGCCCGCGCCGTAAATCCATTGGTTGAAAAATTGGTCGACATCCGTATGGGTGGCTTCCTCGACGGCCTTGATGAAATCCGCGGTCACCACATTCTTTCCGCGATTGACCTCCAGATAATGCTTCAGCGCCCGGTTGAAGCCCTCTTCGCCCAGTTGATGGCGCAACATGTACAGCACCCAACCGCCTTTGTTGTACACATTGCCGTTGAATTCCGCGGAGTCGTCGAAATCAAATCGCACGATCGGCTTATTGTAGAGATTGGCCTGCATGAACCACTGCCGCGCGTCGTTCCAGCGGTTATATTCGCTTTGATCCTTGGGAAAATGCGCTTCCATCCATAGTGTTTCGCCGAACGTCGCAAAACCTTCGTTGAGCCATATATTTCCCCAATCCTTGCAGGTGACCAGGTCGCCGAACCACTGGTGGGCCAGTTCGTGAGAGATAAGGTCGTCTTGTCCGGTTGCGTATTCAGGCGCCAGCTTGGGATTCACCAGCGAGGAACTGGTGTTGGTCGTCGCGCTGGAATTTTCCATACCGCCGGCGACAAAATCGTCGACCATCGACTGCGCGTATTTCTCCCAGGGATAATCCACGCCGAATGTTTTGCTGAACAGCTCGATCATTGCCGGCGTCCGGCCATAATTTACAGACAAGCGATCGCCGCGGCCTTTCGGCGCGTAGTAGTTCACGGGCAGGCCGCGCAAACTGTCTTTCACCTCGTCCAGTTCACCCGCAACAACAGTGATGAGATATGTGGAGCTGGGAACGGACTCCTTCCACGTCCAGGTCTTCATATTGTTGGCGGCGTTCGAAACGCTCACCAATTTTCCGTTGGCCACCGTAAGCCAGGTGGCCGGCACGGTCAGAATCGTCTCCGTGGTCAAGCGATCGTTGGGATAGTCATAGGTGGGGAGGTAATATCTGGTGTCTTCCGATTCTCCCTGCGACCAGATCTGCCTGGGGCGATCGGGATAATCCTTGTCCGGCAAAATAAAATACAGGCCCTTGCTGGGTTTCCCTTCATAACGAATGTCGATGTCGAATTTGTCGCCGTTTTTGGCTGCCGGGATGGGAATCAACAATTTAGTCGGAGTCGTTTCAAACTTCGCCGCCGCCTTATTCACCGTGACGCTCTGAATGGTGAGTCCCACCGAATCGAAGGCAATCGAAGAAGTATTATTGCGAATGATGGAGAGCGTGTGGGTAACTTCGCCGATCACTTTTTTCTGGTCTACGTCGAAGCGCAAAACAATTTTGGAGTGCTGCAGATCGTAATCGCGAGTGCGCGCGTAAGGCTCATCGGCATGTAGCGGTAGCGCGGCGGCCAACAGGAGCGCCAGCATGGCCGGTAGGCGCTGGTAGCTACGCGTCAGGTTTCGAACAGTGATAAGCATCCCAATCATGGCGTCCATTCTCGCGGCTCCGTAACACAATGAATTTGTGATTCAGCTTCACACTTGGTGAATGGTATGGCCTGCCTTGCGAAGAGCCGCCACACCCGCCTGCAGATTCGCATCCCTGGTCAGCAAATAATCCGTATCGAACGTCGAAATCGTGAACACGCTGATGCCCGCCTCCGCCAGCGGCGCGACCAACGACGCCAGAACCCCGGTTTCCGAAAATGCAAATGGCCCGTGGGCCTTTATCGCCCGCCAGTTTATTTCTCCGCGCAGATTTTCCGGAACCGCGTCGGTTTCCGCGACGATGGAAAGCTCATCCATGGTGCGCGTAACCGAAAAAAAATCTCCCTCCGTCGCCCAGACGGGCACAGAGGCGTCTGCCGGCAGTTTGCAGATGGCAAATGATTTTGGCAGCACGGAAAGCACCAGCTTGCGATTCGTTGCGGGTATCGACGCTATAGCAGGCTCCTCACGATGCCGCCGTCAATCGCGATAGACGTGCCATTGACATAGCTGGCGCGTTCGGACGCCAAGAACGCAACTACTGCGGCGAATTCTTCGGGCTTGCCGAGCCGTCCCGCGGGAATTTGGCGCTCCCAACCGGCGAAAACCTCTTCGGGCTTGGCGCCGGTGCGCGCCGAAATGGCGTCGGCGAGTTCGCCCAATCGATCGGTTTTGGTGTAGCCGGGGCAAACATTGTTCACCGTGATACCGTGCGCCGCATATTCATTGGCCAGCGTGCGTGCCAGGCCGGTCACGGCGGAGCGAATGGAGTTCGAAAGCAGCAACCCGTCGACCGGTTGCTTCACCGCGTAGGATGTGATGGTTATCAGCCGGCCCCATTTATTTTTTTTCATGCGTGGCAGCGTTTCCTGGGCGAAAAAGACGGCGCTCATCAGCAACTGCTCGATCGCGGCATGCCAATCGTCATTCCCGGTGTCTGCAAACAGTTTAGACGGCGGGCCGCCCGAATTGGTGACGCAGATATCCACGCGTCCGAAGCGGGTTTCCACGGCGGCAACAAACTCCGCAACCGCTTTGGCGTCAGTAACATCGACGCTCCGAAAAAATACCTCGCGACCGCCAGCGGTCTGAATCGCGGCGGCGGCCGATTGCAGGTGGCTTGCCGTCCTGGCGCAAATGGCCACGTCGGCGCCCTCGCGCGCCAGTTCTCGCGCAACTGCAAACCCCAGGCCACTGCTCGCGGCCGCCACAATGGCCACGCGCCCACTCAGTCCCAAATCCATGAGCACCCCCAACCTTTCATCGTCTCCCTAAACCATTTCAGCGTCAATTCAGCGTCAACGCTGTGCGATTAGAATCTGATGCCGCCTGCAGCGCATCTAAATTGCGTTAGACTACTGTTGCTGGCCTTTTGTATATTCCCAACGCGGAGAATGAAATGAGCGAGATCGCTGCTTTTGCAGCCGGATGCTTCTGGGGAGTTGAAGAGACCTTTCGCAACGTGCCGGGCGTGATCGAGACGGCCGTCGGTTATTCGAACGGGCACACTGTCGACCCGACGTATAAGGACGTCTGCACCGACGAGACCGGGCACGCGGAAGTGGTGCAGGTGACCTTCGATCCCGCCAAAGTGTCTTTCGAACAATTGCTGGATGTTTTCTGGAACGCTCACGACCCCACGCAAGTGAACCGTCAGGGACCTGATTTCGGCGCTCAATATCGGACCGCGATTTTTTATCATTCAGCCGAGCAGCAGGCAGCGGCGAAAAAATCGGTGGCCGCGCTGAATGCCAGTGGAAAATTCAAGCGTCCCATCGCCACGGAGATCACCGCCGCCGGCCCGTTCTATCGCGCCGAAGACTACCACCAGAAATATCTGCAAAAGCGCGGCGCACCCTCCTGCCACTTTTAACCCTCGCGCCCCGGCGTGAGGTATTCGCTGTTACGAGGATCGGGGATCAGAGCACCAATGGAAACGAATACCAATCCGCTGCAGGAAATCTTTGACGAGTTGTTCTCGTTGCTCGAATCGCTGGAAACCCAGAGCATGGCAGTAGTTCAATTCCTGAAAGACCAGAAAATCGGCAACGACAAGAAGCTGGCTCCCTATCTGGAGCAGGCCGGCAATGCCAGCAGCGTCAAATGGCGCGCCGCCCGGGTGAGGATGGAATATTTGCTTGCGCCCATCGAAAAGAAGCAAGAGGAAGCACAGAACGAAAAGAAACAGCAAGAGAATAAGGAGCAGCAGGCAAAAGAACAGGAAAGACAGGGGCTGAAAAAACAAGAACCGGAAACGAAGCAAGCGAAGGAACAAGGGCCCAATATACGAGAAAAAGAAGCCCGCAAAAGCCCTAGCGAAAAAAGCTCCACTGAAACCGCGGATCGCGATCATCCTTCCACGACCGGTGAACCTGCTAAACCCTCGAAAGATACAGATTCCGGCCGCTCCAATCCCAACGCGAAAGAAAAAAACAAGCCAGAATCCAAACGCGAGTAACGAGCTTGACCGCAGCGGCACTGCGAAATCTCATGTCAATGAAGACGCAAGTGGGGATTGTCGGAGCCGGCCCTGCCGGCTTGTTGCTCTCGCATATCCTCTATTTGAACGGTATTGACTCCGTTGTACTGGAAACCAAAAGCCGCTCGTATATCGAAACGCGCGTCCGGGCCGGGGTCCTGGAACAGGGCACCGTCGATCTGCTTACGGAAATTGGCGTAGGCGGCCGCATGAAGAAGCAAGGCCTGATCCACGGCGGCATCGAATTGCAATTTGCGCGCCGCCGCCATCGCATTGATTTCCAGGAACTCACCGGCGGAAGGTCCGTCACCGTGTATGCCCAGCACGAAGTTTTGAAAGACCTGATTGCCGCTCGCCTCGGCGCCGGAGGGCGCGTGCTGTTCGAAGTCGACGATGTCACCATTCACAATTTTGTCGATGGCAAGCCGTCGATCCGTTTTACTTCGAATGGTAGCGCCGAAGAACTGGCCTGCGAATTCATCGCCGGGTGCGACGGGTTTCACGGTATTTGCCGCCCTTCCATTCCTGAAGGGGTGCTCACTGTCTATGAACGAAATTATCCGTTCGGCTGGCTCGGCATCCTGGCCGAAGCCGCTCCCTCTTCCCACGAACTGATTTATGCCCACCACGAACGAGGCTTCGCTTTGCTGAGCATGCGCTCGCCGACAATTTCGCGCCTGTACATCCAGTGCCCGCCCGATGACGATATTGCCGCGTGGCCCGACGACAGAATCTGGGCCGAATTGCACGCTCGCCTCGAAACCGTTAGCGGATGGAAATTGCTGGAAGGACCGGTCATTCAAAAAGGCCTCACCGGAATGCGCAGCTTCGTTGTCGAACCCATGCAATGCGGGAAATTGTTCCTGGCCGGAGATTCCGCGCACATTGTGCCGCCAACCGGAGCCAAAGGGCTTAATCTCGCGGCTGCCGACGTTCGGTACCTGGCCAGGGCGCTGGTTAAATTCTACAAATCTGGCGATGCCCGGCTGCTCGAGCAATATTCCGAAACTTGTTTGCGCAGGGTCTGGAAAGTACAGCGCTTTTCCTGGTGGATGACCTCCCTGCTGCACCGTTTCGAAAACGACAATCCGTTCGATCAACGCCGCCAACTTGCCGAACTGGACTACGTCACCAGCTCTCGCGCCGCCTCGCAGACTCTCGCGGAGAATTATGTCGGACTGCCGTTCGATTGAATCGTCGCGAGCAGGCGGCGTGGGCGCAACCGTCGAAATTGCCACTGTGAGAGACTGTTTTCTGCATCATGGATCAATGCCCGCCACTACCCGAATCACGTTTTACAACGTCGTTCGAAATACTTCTTCTTTCACGTGCACGGTCCTCTGAATGACGCTCGAAAAAAACCATGTACGCAAGGAGGGCATGGCGCGGCCTAACCCCGCTACTGTTGCTCTTCGGCCCGGGCCCATCCCGCGGCTGACATCGGCGCTTGGAAAATTTTGCCTAAGCGGACATCCGCTCGATAAACCAGAACTGGAAGGCCGGACCCGTCCGTGGTACCTGGTTCTATGGCTGACCGGTGTGGATTATTTTTCCACGTTGGGATATCAGCCGGGAATCGCTTTGCTCGCGGCCGGAGCACTGGCTGAACCCGCCACAATAATCCTGGTTCTCGTCACCTTGCTTGGAGCCGTGCCGGTGTACGCCAAGGTTGCGGGCCGCTCTTACGCCGGGCAAGGATCTATCGCGCTGCTCGAGAACCTTTTTTCGGGATGGAAAAGCAAAATTTTCGTGCTGGTACTGCTGGGCTTCGCCGGAACGGACTTCGTCATCACCATGACACTTTCGGCAGCCGACGCCGCCCGGCACGCAATAGCTAATCCCTATTTCCATCCCTACACCGGTGATGCGCACATTGCTTTGACTTTGGGATTACTGGCCCTACTCGCCGTTGTATTCATGATGGGATTCCGTGAGGCGATTGCCCTGGCCGCCGCCGTGGCCATTCCCTACATCGCGTTAAATCTCTTCGTAATGCTTTGGTGCATGCACCGCATCTTCGCCGGCCCCGAACTATTTTCTCACTGGTATTACCGCATGCATTCGACCGGCGATTGGACCGCGATCTTTGTCGCCTCAGCGCTAGTGTTTCCAAAATTGGCGCTGGGATTAAGCGGGTTCGAGACCGGCGTTTCGGTGATGCCCCTGGTGTCGGGGGAGACGGACAAGACGCAAGACTCGAAAGCCAGCTTCAGGCCTGAGGGAAGAATCCGCGCTACCAGAAAACTCCTGCTCACCGCCGCGCTCATCATGAGCGTGATGCTGCTGATGTCCAGCTTCGTGACCAGCTTGCTCATTTCGCCGAGCGCCTACAGCGCCGGTGGGCCGGCCGACGGCCGCGCCATCGCCTATTTGGCGCATATGTATTTGGGAAATGTCTTCGGCACGATCTACGACCTCTCAACCATCCTGGTTCTCTGGTTTGCGGGCGCATCGGCGATGACCGGCCTGCTCAATGTTGTGCCGCGCTATCTTCCGCGATTTGGTATGGCTCCCCGTTGGGTGGCGTACCGCCGTCCGCTGGTTATGCTGCTGTTCGGGATAAATGTCGCCATCACTTTTATTTTTCAGGCCAACGTGGAAGCCCAGGGAAGCGCCTACGCCACGGGAGTGCTGGTATTGATGCTTTCTGCAGCGGTGGCGGTCGCCCTGGCCATGTCTCGCGAACACCCTAAGAACTTCACAAAGTTTTTGGTCGCGGGGTATTTTTGGCTGGTCACCGGCATATTTGCCTACACGTTGATCGTCAATGTGATCGAGCGCCCGGCCGGCGTGATCATTGCCGGAGTATTCATTTTGCTGCTCATCGTCAGCAGCGCGGTCAGCCGCTACTATCGCGCTACGGAGATGCGTGTTACCGAAATCAAGTTAGTCGACGACGAGTCCGCGGCTCTTTGGAAATCGCTCATCGGCAAGAAAGTCAATCTCATACCGCAGCATGCCAATGACCCTGTCTATCGCGCCAAGCTAATTCGTAAAGTCGAAGAGAATTTTAAAATAGAAGGGCCCGTGGCTTGCCTGCATGTGAACTTGCTCGACAATCGCAGTGACTTTTTATCCTCTTTGCGCGTGCGTGTGGAGCGCGAAGGTGACAATTTTGTAATTGAAGTATGGGGCGCCGTCGCCATCGCAAATTCCATCGCCTTCATCAGCGAACTGATTGATCCAAAGACCATCGTGCTGGGATTAACGCGCCGAAATCTAATGCAACAGTCCCTGGCGTACGCCCTCTGGGGAGAGGGAGAAATCGGGCTGACCGTTTACTCCATCCTGGTGCGCTATTGGGAGTCCATCAAGGACCGTTCAGGCCATCCGCGCATTTTGCTTATGAGCGAATAATCGGCGGCCGGCGGGCCGCGAAAGGCCGGGCTGACGCGGATCCCGGGCTTTTCTGGAGCAGGGTTGCTTTTCCGAACGACTGGAAAGGTTTACTTTACTTGTTGCGTGGAAGAGTTATTTGTAGTATAAAGCACTTCACGCTATGCTTTGCAAGGCACTCATTTCCGTTTCCGTTTTTACTGGACTTGCCACGCTTTGGCTCGCAGCAATGGAACTCTCCATGAAACATAGTGGCTACGTGGAGCGCGTTTGGATGGCGGCGTTTTTTACATCCCAATCGATTGCGACAGTCATCGCTTTTGCCACGCCGCTCAGCCGGCGTCTCCGCTCATTGACTATTCCCGGTTCGGCAGTGATCGCGTACATGGGGCTGCGCGTTTTGCTTTCGACCAGGCACAACAGGGACATCGAAGGCTATGTCCTGATCATCGGCCTCGCACTCCTATTGCAAGCCCTGTTGACGGTTGCTGCGTTGATTCTGTCGGAGACCCGAGAAGGACTGTAGAGCGACACACTCCGGCAACCCAATTTTCGGCGTCAGACGTTTGGGCAGCGCGTTACTCATCTCGTCGGTACGTCTTCGCTATCGAGAAGTTCGTGAATTCCCTTTATGCCCCGAGCGGTGGTGGTGACAGGAGGGGCACGCAAATCCCTTTCTGTCGTTTTCTCCGCGGGCTCAACCCCTGATTGATGGGATAACGACGTCGGGAATCGAATGACAGGTCGGTCATCCAGCAAACATACGGGCGGCAGAGCAAGCAGTAGAAATTCTAGTGCGA
>JBBSFG010000077.1:0-13252 GCA_038238965.1 Candidatus Acidiferrales bacterium
CGCGCGCCACGCAAAGAAGTTGTACATGCGATCTTAGCCCCCATTTCCGATTTGAATCTGACGAATTAAGTTTATGATGCCCTTGGAAGCCTTGATTCCTGCGGGTTCCAGCAGGTCTGAGGCGCCTTGGAGGTGCACACCCCGTGGGTGAGAAACAAAACCAGCCCTTTCAGCTTTCTTTTAATGCCTCGTTGAAGATTGATTTCCAGGGATCGAGAGTGACTTCCGATGGTGGCTTGATTCTGTTCGCGAGTTGGATGAGCGATTGGGTCCAAAGAAGCTCATCGAGGAACAATTGAGCGACTCGCGACAAGGCTTGAACAAGCAGTTCACGCTGACTGATCTGTTGCGGCAGTCGGTCTACAGCCGCTTGGCGGGCTATGAGGACCTCAACGATGCCGAACGACTGGCGAGCGTCAACGGGCGGAGGGCAAGGAAGTTGCTTTCCGGGCGGACGCGGCCTTGCCAAACCGGAGATCTACGAGGCGCTGGAGAAGCATAGCGTGAAGTACGCCATCTGCATCCCAGCCAACGAGAGCCTGGAGCGGGACATTGCGGAATTGTTGAAGCGTCCCGTGGGCCGCCCCAGTCATAAACCCGTGGTCTGGTACAAGGGCTTTCTCTACCAAGCGGCCAGTTGGAAAACGGCGCGACGGGTGGTGGCCAAAGTCGAGTTCCACGCAGAAGAGTTGTTTCCTCGCGTGGGGTTCATCGTGACAAACATGACTCTCCCGAACCGAGCGGTGGTGCGGTTCTACAATAAACGGGGCACGGCAGAGCAATGGATCAAGGAAGGCAAGCAAGCGACGCATTGGACCCGGCTATCGTGTCATCGGTTCCGGGCCAATGAAGCACGCTTACAGTTGAGCCTTCTGGCCTACAACTTGGGCAACCTGTGGCGCCGACTCGTGCTGCCGAAGAGGATCGACGCTTGGTCGCTGACTAGCTTGCAGCAGCGGCTCGTGAAGACTGGCGGGCGCCTGGTCAAGCATGCCCGCTACTACTGGTTGCTGTTGGCCGAGGGACATCTGCCCCGGCGGCTGTTTGGCCAGATGCTGCACCGGATCTATGCGCTGGAGTTGCCAAGCGGGTAGCACACCGATTGCGGTTGCAAAATCTGGGGCTGCGGGAGGTGGGTCGGAGCAGTGTCTGAGAAATCGATTACGCGGCAGCAATTGGGGCTCATCGGACGGCCAAGAGTGCCGTCGGAACCCCGCGATCTCGCGCAAGGGCTTGTTTTGACGGCAAGTTCGTTGTGTAAGACAGCAGAAGAGGTGTATTGTGCCCGAACTGGAGGCCCAAATCGGAAATTCCGGCTTAAACCTCCTTGACTGCCGGAGCTGGATTTTAGGAGGATATGCGTATGAAATGTGGTCTCTCCTCACTTCTTCCAATTGCTCTTGTTGCGCAGTGCGCCGTTGTCAACGTGTGCGCTGCGGTGCGGACGGAAAAAGTAGCAGCTGCGGATCAGGCCGCGGAATGGGTGAAGTTTGAGGATTCGGCTGAACATGCTTTCAGTCTGGAGGTGCCGCAGGGGTGGACTGTGAAAGGCGGGTTGTTTCGGTTGGGATACTCTGACGAGCGGGCCATGGTGGACGTGACTTCAGCGGATGGCGGGATCAATATTCGGTTGGGTGACGTTTCTATTCCTACTTACGATGTGCCGAATCAATATCATGCGAGAGAAGGCGAAATTTACGATCTCGGGGCGCAGGCTCAGATGATAGTGGCGCGATACCGCAGCGGTCCGGAATTTGCCGTGCTCTATTCGCATGCGCGCTTTTATCGCACCTGCCAAAATCCCGTCGCGGACGCTGTGGATGTCGATTTCACTGTGCCGGACTACTGGCCTGCGGATTCCAGCGCTAGCCGGACTTCGACTGGACAGATCGCCTATCGCTGCGATAGCGGGGAGGGGCCTCGCGTCGCGTTCGCTTTTGTGCGGACTTCGTATTACGGGACACTGTGGCAAGTTCCGACGCTTGCTAGTTTTATCGCGCCTGCGGATCAGGCAGCGCTGGCGAAGAACATCTTGCTGCATTGCGCGCAATCATTCCAGGTGAACCCGACTTGGATCGAACATCAGAAGAAAATGGATGAGGAGGGGTTGCAGTATCAGCGCGTGCGTCAACAACAGAGGCTCGCTACGTTGGGGCAACAGCTGCGGCAGTTTGAGGCGCAGATGCAGAGCATGCGGAATCAGGTGAATGCGTTTGAACGCCGGCAAAATGCGCAGGCGGCCCAGGTAGAAAGTTTTACGAATACGTTGCGCGGCGTTACTCCCACGATTGATCCGTTGACTGGTGAGGCTCACGAGGTTTGGACAGGGCCGAATAGCCAATATTGGACTAATGGGTTGGGGCAGGTTGTTAATTCCAATTCGCAACCGCCGGGGAATTGGCACCAGTTGTCGCCGACATCGCCGAATTGAGACATACTGCTTGGATTGGCGAGAACGTCTGATTGCATTTCGGTTGCTTTCAAGTCTGTGTTACCGTCACGGTGAAAAGTCTGCCGCGCTACAGACTGCGGCGCTACATTAAAATCTTTCGAACTTAGATGTTAGGATTGTGCTTGCCTTCTCGAACACTCACGGCGGTGTCCAGAGCTTCTTTGCAGACTTAGAGCGGTCAGAAACGCTTAATGGTCCTACAGTTGGCCCCACGCGGAAGGCGGGTTGGCACCCTTTATTGTTGAACCGCGAACGGGTTCAGGTTTCTTATTCCGGTTTTATATGTTGGTCCGTACGTTCGCGATTGTTTCCGAGCAAGCGAGGACGGAATAACAGTCGAGCACATAGATTGCACCTTCCGGAACCGCTCGATTCGAGCCTCCAATCACATTGGAAAGCCGGATCCGATCTTCTCTGGCTGAGTCTGCTCGCTGCTTGCCTGTTTTCTTTGAAGAAGGATCAAATACCCGCCGACACCCAGAGCCAGTAAGCCGACAATTCCGGGGATGAACTTGCTTATTTGTTCTCCCTGACTTGGAGTAGCCGGAGCCTGTGTGGGGCTGCCGGACGGGCGTGTCGAAGAAAAAAGAATGTACACCTGAAGTGCGAGAAGCAGGAGTCCCAGCGCAACGAGGCCGCCACCCTGCATTTTGGCAAATTGCATAAATTGAGTTTACACCTCGTAAATTGTGCAATCAATGTATCGTGGCTTATCGGCGTTCTCACCTTGGTTTTCTTCTGTACCTATCTTGTTCGGCCTCTCTCAGTGCTTTCGGTTTATGGATGGCGACATGATCAGGCTTATCGCTCTTGATAGCGCTTGCAATGCTCAACTACCACCCGCGCTCCCTTGTCACAGTCCGACTTGGCCAGCCCTTCCGCAACGGTGGCAAACGACTCCGGAGGAACAGCAAGGTAATAGAGCGGCCGAGAAGCGCGGCCGAGCGCTTTTCGCAGATCGCCGAATGTCTCCGGGGAACTGTAGTCTCCCTTGACATACTGAAGCTTTGCCGAGAGCGCCGCGAACGCGCGGGGGTCCACGCCGCCGTGCTTCTCAAGACTCTCGCGGGCATGGGCTCGAAGCTGGTCGAGGTTCTCCGCGGACCTTGCCACCCCGATGATCGGCATGTCGAAGTGGCCGTGCCGAATAATCGCCTGGAGTGCGGGGAAGATCTGCTTCGACGCCAGATCGCCAGTAGCGCCAAAGAAAACAAATGCATCCGATTCGAGATTCGTCATTTTCAACCTTCCTTTCCCGCGTCTAAACCGTTGCCCCACTCCCCCGTATGTCATCCGAACTGATGTCGTATCGCGGGTGTTCGGACGGCCACGTAGGAGACTAGGCTCAATAGCCTGAAAATTCTTCGGCGTGGATGTCGTCATCCTTTATTCCTGCTTTGCTCAGAATCTCCTGTAAACCGTTTACCATGGCCGGAGGGCCAGCAATGTAGTAGATGGGCAACGCTACGTCTTTCAAATGCCTTCCGAGCATCTCTTGATTGATTAAACCGGTTTCTCCGTTCCACGGTTGATGTGATTTCTCCATTTCAGTCATGCTGCCAATTAACTTGTATTTCAAATTGTCTCTTTCCAAGTCCTGAAGCTCTCCGAGGAACGCCGCATCTTCTAGCCGCCTGTTGGAATAGAAAAGGAAAATTCGATGGGGCAACTTCTCCTTCGCTGCCCAATAGACCATGCTTCGAAACGGCGTGATGCCAATGCCGCCGGCGAGGAATACAGCTGCTCGTGCGGAATCGTTCTGGAGAATTAAGTCTCCTGACGGCCCTTCGACCTTAACAGCCGTCCCAATCGGCATCGTCTTCAACACGCGCTTGAACGCCGTGTCTCGCATCCGCGTGGCCACCATGAGGGTTTCTTCGTCAGGAGCGCTGGCGATCGAAAAACTTCGCACATTTCCTTCGGAATCCGTCTCCGAAGGATTAAGCAAAGTCATATCGAGATACTGTCCCGCTTTGAATGTCCATCCCGACGGCTTTTCGAATCGGAAGGCTATGGTGCCTTCCGCAACTTCCTTGCGATCTCTCAATTTGCACATGAAACCCGGTGACGCCGCAGCAGTGCTCATAATTGATCTCCCTTCAATGCCCGCTTCGACCACTTTCTGTCGTCGATTCCTCGGAGAGAATTCTCCAAACCTCGTGAATCAGATCCCAGCTTCCTGACTGAAATGCTGGTAATCTTCCCGCCAGCCCCCTTGGCCCTGGCCAATGGCTTTGTAATCCTCGATGAACTCGATTGCACGGATATATTTCACCATCGTGAATCCAAGCTGCGTTTCAACGCGAAGTCTGAGCGGTGCCCCGTGGTTAATCGGAAGCGCTTGGCCGTTCATTTCGTAGGCGAGAATCGTCTGCGGGTCTTTCGCTAACTCCAAGCGAATCGTACCGTAGAAGTACCCCGGTCCTTGGGCGTGTGGCTCAGATGTGGATTTATTGTCGAACGCATAGAAGACAATGTATCGAGCGGATGGAAGTGGTTGGCAAAGTTCAACGATGTGGTGCAGAGATACACCGCCCCACTCCGCAACGCCTGACCAGCCCTGGATGCAACAGTGTTTGGTAATTTGAGTTTGTTTCGGCATTGCGTGGAGGTCCGCCATCGTTAGATGCAGCAGCCTTTCGACCAATCCGCCGACCTCCAGGCTGTAATTTGCGAATTGGTCTCGTGCCATGGCCAAATAGCTCTCTTCTTTCGGTGGGCGGCCGTTCACCCAGAAGTATGGTGAGATGTCCGCGTGCGAGTACTGTTGCGCGGAGACTTCATGACCGAAAAGCAATGTGCGCAACGGATCGCTGATCGACTGCGTGGCGTGCTGGACAAAGCGCGGTCGGCGGCGCGAACACAAGGTTGTCACGACATGGATTGCCACGACGCCGGTCAATCCGCACAGCCAGATCACCAGAGCTTGCGTTAGACGCGGATCGTGAGTTTCGCCTAGAACAATCATCGCCAGTTCTCGTCGGAAACCGTACATGACTACAATCGTGACATGGCCGACGAAGAATGCGACGAAGGTGCACAGAGCCAGGAAGTGCAGGCTTCGCGCTCCCTGCCGTCCATGAAAGATTTTGATGTACCACGGAAAACGAGCCGATAGACCATCTCGCCGCCATACCACCCGCCCACGCCGACCAATATCACTCCCAGAAACGACACCACGGCGGGCAACTGCGCAGTAGCCGGGCTTCTCGTGCGCAACCAGAGACTGATCGCAAAAACGAATCTGTTAGGTTGACGAGCATGTGAGTAATTGCGATTTTCTTCGTCTCGCGCTCGCGGATCGAAAGCAAGTCAATCAAACCAGGAACTGCGGCCAACAGCGCGCCGACGATGCCATCGGCGAGCGTATAGAAAGCCACTTCGAGCCAAATCGCTGCGCCCGACCCAAACAAGTAGAAAAGGTCGCAGATAAGGAGAACACCCAGAGCCCGATAAGGAAAGCAACCAAAATGGGATGCAGAGGATGCTTTGCAATACTCGCCGGACTTGACATACTCACCGTTCCTTGGCCGCTCATGGACTCAGTTGCTAAAGCGAAACTAGAGCAGCACGTCCCGCTGTGAGAGGTTCAAGGTTGCGGAGCTCGTCGTAAATGTCTTTCGCTGACGCATCGTTCCTCCTGAAAACAAGCAAACCGGACCGACGCGGCGAGCTATCAAGCGCCTTAAGATATGCACCTTCATTCGTGTCGTCAAAATGCCAACGACATAGATGACGACATAGCCTCCGCTCGAACATAAATGGCAGACTACGCTTCCGAATACCGTACAAAATTGAACATTCGGGGAGACTGCGCGGATGAAATGATGGTTGTTGGGATCGTGCTGCGGGCCGTGAGGTTTCTCAAACAAGAGTCAGGATAACGATTTCAGGGATGCTCTCGGCATCGCGGAACTTGGGCGATGATCGATTCCATCGTCAATCGTTACATGCGATTTCTTCTAAATGGAGACGAAAACGATGCCTAAAATATTTAAGCGCGGCGACCACGTTGGATGGAATTCAGAAGCCGGGAGGGTTCGCGGCGTCATCGTCAAGAAAGTTGTTTCTAATATACGGATCAAAGGCTATGTGCACCACGCTTCGAAAGACGAACCTCAATACCTCATCCAAAGTGACAAGAGCGCCCATGTGGCGATCCACAAAGGAAGAGCACTGAAACACATACAGGCTCAAACGAAGAAGAAACTAGAGAAAACAAAAACAAAGCGATAGCAGAGATCTGACGACCTCCCAGAATCATGCGATTTTGGAAAATCGAGGTCTATATGTTTCTTACGCCTCTCCCGAGATCGTGCACCTTCAGACTCTTGATTTCTTAGCTTGGGCGTAGAACTTAAGGGTGCGGTACCAGGCGTCGGCGGTCGCGCTTTGTCGATAGCCCGTCTTGTTATCGGGATTTTCAAAAGCGTGACTCGCGCCATCATAGATTTTTATGTCAACGGGTTTTTTGAAAAGATTCATGACTTTTTCAAAAGCTCGCACTTTGTCGGGAGGAATCCCGCGATCTAACGCGCCATAATGTCCCAGCACCGGAGCGTTGATTTTCTGAATATCAGCACGCCCCTTTGGCAATGCGCCATAATTCACGACGCAAGCAGCTAACCGCGGTTCATGAATCGCAAGTTGGAGGGCGAGGGCGCCTCCCATGGACCAGCCGATCGATCCAATGTGCTTCGAGTCAACATCGGGTCGAGCTGCCAGATAATCAAACGCCGCTTTCATGTCGCCGATCGCGCGGTCTAACGGTAGACCGCGTTTCAGTATGCGAGCTTTGGATCGGGTGCTTGCGACTTCCCCTCGATAGAGGTCGACGGCGAGCACAACGTATCCATTCGTGGCTAAGTTCGTGGCTTGTTCCTTCACCCATCCAGTCAGACCCCACCATTCATGAATAGCGATGACCGCTCGATGGCGCCCTGGAACACGAGGTAAGGCAAGAAACCCGGTGACCTCGTCAGTCCCACTTTCAACGATTACCATTTCCATATCTTAGCATCGCCCCACACGGACGATCATGATCGTATTTACGTAAACAACGCTCTGCGCAGCTCGTGTTCCGTCCAAACACGCTAGCTTAACCTGACGACTAGCTATTTCATTCGGGCACTAGAGCTGCGATCCGGTTTGCCATGTTCCGTCACTCCTTTCCGTGGAGGGTCCTTTTTCGAGTTGCACGATTGTACAAAGGCCCGACTCGCGTGGCTCTTCCGAGAGGGTATGTGATGCAATGACCCCGTACACGTGCGAAAGAGGTGAGCGAGTGAAACTGGGAACGTTTTTCGCTCATTATGTCCTCCACGCGGATTCCGCGAATAGTCAGGGCGTCTCCAATGAGCGAACGGTGGCACCGCCAGGGGACTGCTTCTGCGCACATCAGCGCGCTCCGTTTCTGCCCGGCTAGTTTGATCAGTCGCTGTAGTCCCGCATCGAATTCAGCTGTCTGCATGTAATCGGCGAACCCTCGAAATGACGGATTGCGCCAACCCATGTTTTGCGAATCGCTTCGCGCGCGGCGCAAGCCTCCCAGCTTCCGCAGGTGTACGTAACCGATCCTCGCAGCCCGCAACTTTGCGGACAGGGTCTTCCGCTCGAACTGTGGATTGTGTCGCGAGCGAGGGATACTGCGGACATCGACGACGCGCTTGACGCCGTGCGCTCGCAGAAGCTCAAGAAAGACTTTCCATGAGCGTGTGGAATGTCCAATCGTCAAGACGAAGGGCATTTTGGTTCTAGCTTTCCCCACGACAAGTATCCTTTTTCAGCCAAGCCATAAAGCAAGAGGTGAAAGTAGATCAGCCCAGCATAAGGACCTCATTGAGTCAATTGACGATGCACCGTTTTATAATCTGGCGGCTTTTTGAGCCCGAGATATCGCTGTAATTTGTTTTGCGCGCCCACATCATCGCCTGGAAATACGTGCAGCTTTCCGAGCCCGCGGAGCGACACATACTCCGCCGACCATCGACCCACTCCTCGCAGGGCATTTAGCCGCTTCAGAAGCATGTGTTCATCCAATATCGCCAGTTTTTCCAAGTCTAGACGCTCCTTCGTCACCGTTAGACTTAGTTCAATGATCGCGCGAGCCTTTTGCCGGCTGAACCCAAGCTTTCCCAGTGATTCGCGATTCACGGCTGCGAGATCCTTAGGGCGCGGGAAAGCGTATATCCTTCTGCCGCTTTTCTCGAAAGCGAGCCCGTAGTTCTCCGCCAAACGATTCAAGAGCATGACCCCTACGACACGAGAAACTTGCTGACAGGCGAACGCGCACAGCAAGGATTCGTGAACGGACGGAAAACGGGGAGGCTTTAGTCCACGAAAGCGTCGAACAAGTTCTCCCAACTCCGGCTGCCTTCTTGCGAGTTGGTAGAAGCCTCTCAAGTCGATTCGCGTTCCCAGCATGCGTTCAACGCAGGACGTTAGAGTTTGTCCCATGTGGAGCATGACCCCTGTGCCAGTTGCGGCGACGCGAAGTCGCGGCCTAGCGGAAGACCCGATTTGGGTGACCTCCACTTCCACGGGTTTCCCTTCCAACACCAAGACTCGCGCATAAGTTTGACCGTCCCAGCGATCTACGATGTCCTCCGGCCGTCGACGTAGTGCCCAGGCAGTCAGATCCAAGCGAAAAGAAGGGACTACTTTCATCAGAAGAGTGATGCAACGCATTGAGGCCGATTCCATCCTGCGCGAGCGCCACTCGAACGATGGTAGCGCGATCTCAATCCGCACGAGGTTGGCGAGCCTCGGCCCAACTTCGCCGAAATCTCCCGTTCAGCTCGAACAAGCAGAGCGCCGATAGATTCGCGCAGGCACTGGTCTTCCAAACATTTCGACCCGGTCTCGCATCCGCTGGGCGGTCGGCTTCCGTGCGATACTCTACGAATCAATCCTTCTGGCGTTCATCAGTCTCGCATTTGTCAGCTTCTTCGGAATGCCACGAGAGCGTGAGCAAAAAAGCGCTGTCTTCCTCTGACTCGACATCGTGTGGAACGCATTGATCGAGCACGAGCAACTGCCCTTCGGGGAGATCTACCATACGATCGAGAAGACGAAGCCGAAGGTGTCCTGTGAGGGTCTGGATTGAGAATCTCGCCCCGGTTCTGTGCTGGGGCATGCACATCTTCCCTCGCATTGCGATCAGGACGATCCTGAGATCGGGATGCTTCACAAGAGTTTTTGAACTGGGCCCTGTACTTTGCAACCACGCATCCTCTTTGTGCAGTTTTTCGATTTCTTTCGGAAGATCACATTGAGAAATAACAGTATCTAGAGTTCCCTCAATCATTGCGTGTCCCACGGGGTTGGGATGTGGGTCCTTTGTCTGTGGTTCGCTCATAGCGTGTCACCTCCGTGTTGATTTGCGTATTGTAGACGTGAGGACTGAGATCAACCTGATCTCACTGTGCGCATTGTGTCCGAAGTTTTTTGCGCGGCGTTGCGCATCCCTTGACATGCATCCTTTGTCAGTGCAAGAATAAGCGTAGCCTTTACCGATGAGCGGGACTGTTCAATGTTGGACAGCGCTCGCGACGCAAACATCCGCGCGAACGTTGCTTTTCTCTGGCGCAAGCCCGTTGCGATCGCCGAACAGCTTACCTGTCGAAGGCCGAGCTCAATCGCCCTAGCGCTAACGCCCCCAAAGACAGGCCAAAATCACGCAAGGCAACATCGTAATAGCCTGCTAGCAAGAGAAGATTGATGATGATCCCCCACAGCCAAACCATCACAACATAGGCGCCGATCCGTGGCCTATTGCCACGACCACGTCCGAAACTATCTCGAATACGCCAATGATCATCATCAGGGAGTGGCCTGATATCGGGGATAGCCGAGCGATGAATGGAGCGAGATCACCTCGCGGCTGCCCGAGGGCAGCAGTTCGAGCACCGCCTGCTCCAACGCGGCCAGCGCATCTTCGCTCCGGCAACGATGCGAAAGATTCCAGCCCACGATTTCCCGCGTGCAGCAGTCGATCACGCACACCAGATACGCCCAGCCCACGCCTGGGCCGGCCCAGATCTTGGTCATGTCCGACTGCCAGATCTGGTTCGGCTCGGCGGCTTCCCCGCGGCCCCACTCTTTCTTCCGCCGTGCGCGCAGGCGTCGCGAGCGCACCAGCAAGCTCCGCTCGCGCATCACCCGCAGCACTCGCTTGCGATTCACCAGCAGTCCTTCCTTCCGACGCAGCCACCACGCCGCGCGGCTCCCGCGCAGCCGTTTTCGGTAGTACAGACTCGACCGGCTGATGGCCAACGTCGCCGCCACCAACGTGGCCGTATAGCCCTGCGTCACCATCTCTCGCGCCTGGGAGTGAGCCACACCACAGCTCACTCCCCCACGACGTTTTTTAGGATTTCGATCTCCAGTGATTTCCGACCGAGCGTTCGTTCCAGCTGCCGGATGCGATGGTCTTTCTCGGTTTCGGCCACGGCAGCGCTTCTCCCCCCAAGCGCTGCCTTCGCTCCTTGCTTCGCTCCTTGCTCCGCTTCATCCTTCCAGCGATAAAATAAGTTCGGAGCGATCCCGTGACGACGACACGTCTCCGAGATGACGATGCACTCTGCTTTGTTGAAAAGATCGAGAGGAATGCCCTTGTCCGGTTCCTCCATAACCTCGTGAAAACTGTCGTGGGCGCTTCGCAAGCGGTGATCAGGCGTAGATTCCAAATCGCGAGCGAAATAAGTCGGTGCCGCCACTGTAAACGCAGTGCTGAGTAAGATCACCGAATAGCGGAAATGTGTACGCAATCTCATGGAGTTAGCCCCTCAACTATGCTTATCTGGGAAACCGGTCTCTAGTTTGGGAGCGCCCATCCCCAGGCAGCATCGAGTGAACCACGTAGTGGCAAAGAAGATTTCATTGACCTTCGCGAATTGCCCGGACACGCACCAATTAAGAAGATAAGATTAAACTGGGAACTCTTCGCTGTTACGTCCGAATGGGACCGATATTTGTGAGGTTGGGACCGGTATTTGTGAGGTTAATCGAGATGAGTCTTAATTTTAGAATTGGGGAAATTGCCGGGACAATTTTACGTCACATCGCAGATCGCTCAGTGAGTCCGCTAGAACTTAAGGCTTCGATTGTAGAGGCCCCACATTTGATAGATTTCGCGCTTGGCTGGCTGGCTAAAGAGGACCGAGTAGAAATATTTGAAGAAAATTGCGAACTCGGGGTTCGCCGGAAAGAACCTCGCCCCTAGAATTTATAAGGAAATGTCGCTGGCGTCATGAGGCAACAGCCTGTTCCGTACGCTAACCGTTCCCAACCGACATTGGATATCTACTACGTTCTCCCGATACTTGAATTGCCCTTTCTTCTATACGCTCTATCCGTAATAAGAAGGTTTGGTTACACAAACGTTTCAAAGTATTCGAGGAGATGACATGCCCAAAAATGCGCACAACGAAGCAGCCCAACATCACGAAAACGCAGCTAAGTCGCATCGCACCGCTGCGGAGCACCACGGCAAGGGAGAGCACGAAGAGGGAAAGAAGCACTCCAGTACCGCCCAGGAGCACTCGGGAAAGGCCCACGAGGCTTCGAAGATCGCTCACGGAAAGTCGCAGCAGCAAAAATAATATAATTCGACTTCGCTTTAACCTGGCGGCCCAAGTATGGGCCGCCATTTTTTCGGTCGCGCCAATTCACTCGAACGCGCGGCCTTTCCGACAGACTGGTTCCTGACAGTCGTTTCGCTCCATAATCTGCATTGCCTGAACACCCGAGCTCGGCGGTTCGAACCGAATTCTGCGTGCCAGGCCATTGGGATGGCTTCGAGTTTGGATTCGGTGTAGGCAGCGGGGTCACAAGCCCGACGTCGCGTGACGATTTGCCACGCACACTGTGGGTCCCTAATTCGCACCCCCCTGGGGCGGATACGTACTCCGTCATGCCGCCGCGTCCACCTTTTGTCTTTCCTACTCTAGGAACGGGGAATTAATGGATTCCAGTCTGATTGAAGAACTCTCACTGGCGAATCTAGCACCGTCGCAGAGATCGTTGCTTGATGAACATCCAGCCCGATATACTTGGCGTCATTCATGAGGGCGTTCCTTTCAGTAGGTGATGATGCGAACCGTCAAAACCTACTCCAAAAAGGGCGCCCTTTTATAATGCGTTATCTTCGGTCCCGAGCACTGTTAGGGTGAACACCGAAACAGTTTACTCGGGCCGTCGCGAGGCCAGCGTCGTTATCCCATCAATCGACATGTGGCTCGCTGCCAATGATCTGCAAGTCCGCGATTATTCCCGTGTAGCCGACGATGCGCTCGGAATGCGCCGGGTGCGAACCCAGTTTAAACGTGTAGCCCGTTACAGGACCGAGAGGGACGGCCCAGCGACGAACCCATAGTGGTAGACTGATTTTCTCTATCAAGCTAGGGCTAAGACCCGGCCAAGGATTACCGTATGCCTAAAGCGCGCAAGAAAAATAACGCCTTTAATCATCATCAATTACACAAATGTCCCACCGGCATCAAAGGCTTTGACGAAGTTACAAAAGGCGGGCTTCCGAAAAATCGAACCACTTTATTTAGCGGAGGTACCGGCACTGGGAAAACCCTTTTGGGTATCAACTTTTTAATTAACGGTGCGAGCAATTACAACGAGCCAGGCGTCTTCATGTCCTTTGAAGAAACAGAAGATGAACTTTATAAAGACGTGGCTTCTCTTAACCTAGATTTACAAGGGCTTGTTTCACGAAAAAAGATTCTGCTTGAACATGTTGTTTTGGAGCGCAGAGATATTCAAGAGAGCGACTTTAATCTGGAAGGTTTA
>JBBSFG010000078.1:0-12927 GCA_038238965.1 Candidatus Acidiferrales bacterium
GATGTTACCTGTGCGCCGCCTGTACTTCGGGGCAGGCGATTTATGACGCCCCATACGAGATGATGTAGGGAGTTGGAATGTCAGCGAGTGGGGAGATTGATGTCTACCGGGGATAAGAAGAGCGCAAATACGGAAACACTGGTTGCGGTCCAAGCGGACGAGCAAGGCCAGGCCGAAGAACTACTCCAGGCGGAAGAGCAGGTAAAGACGCCTGAAGCGGCGGACGTGGAAGCCGACAGGTTGGAAATGCTTGCCGAACTGGAAGACGGTCATGCTGACGATGTTGCCGCGATGGGCGCTACAAGTGTTTCGCTGATCGAACTCGCCCAGGTTTTGGACGAGCATAAATTGTGGGTGGAATCCGGAGGCGATTCCGGCGCGAAAGCCGACCTGACTGGCGCGAACCTCGCGGGCGCGGACCTTACCGGTGTGAATCTTCAAGGCGCATTGCTGACCAAGGCAAACCTGACGGGCGCGGATCTGTCCATGGCGAACCTGCGCGGCGCGAATCTCGTTCACGCGGATATGCGCAATACCACATTGCTGGGCACCGAGTTGCGCGGCGCGAACCTGATGGGCGCGACGCTCTACGGCGCGGAGGGATTGTGGGTAGGCCGGCTGGGCGGCACGAACCTTTTCGACGCGCTGTTACCGGAATCGGTGGCGGAATTCAGCAGTACGAATCCCATCGCCGATGCCAGCAAAGTGGCGCGATTGTTTTACTTCATTACGCTGGCGGTGAGCGTGGTTTGCTGCCTGTTGATTGTGTGCACCAACGATGTGCGCATGGTTTTGAACGCCTCTGCAATACCCATCGCGCGGCTCGGAAATGTGCTGCCGATGACGGGCTTCTATCTGGGCGGTCCGCTGCTTTTGTTTGCGTTGTACCTGCGGTTTCATTTTCTGCTGCTGCGCTTGTGGGGCAGCATCGCCGCTCTGCCGGCCGTTTTTCCCGACGGGCAGACGCCGGAAAGAGACGGTCCGTGGTTCCTGATGGGCCTGATCCGCAAACATTTTCGCTGGCTGCGCGATGGACGCTCGCCGCTGGCGGTGCTGGAGACTTCGGTTTCCATGGCGCTGGGCTACTGGGTGGTGCCGGCGACGTTGCTGCTTTTCTGGGTGCGTTACCTGGTGCGCCAGGATTTTCGCGGTACCCTTTTGCAAGTTTTGCTGATTACCATCTCCGTGGCAGCTGCCACCGGGCTGCCGGACATTGTTTCCCGCGTCTTGCGCCCCGGCGAGATTCGCATACCGAAATCGAAAAATCTTTTTCGCCTGGGGTTGTTGACCATGCGAGCCGCGCTGATTACTGGCGGCTTTCTGCTGGTGATTTCGCTGGGGGTAAACAAGGGATTGCCAGGCGACTCCGATGTTGCTCCCGAGCATTCCTCGGCGAGCATGCTGCGCTGGGCCTCGCAGATGTTTCAATCCGTGGGCTACCGGCCGTATGCGGACTTGACCGAAGCCGTGATTTCCACGCCGCCCGCCGCCGGCAACTGGACGGAGGAAGGGCTTGCTGCCGTGCCTGGAGCGCGGCTGAATCAAATGAATTTACGGTTTGCGCGCGCCTATCGCTCTTTTCTGGTGAATGCGAAACTGTGGCGCGCCGACCTGGAGGGCGCGTATCTCTCCGAAGCCGATCTGCGCGGCGCGAATTTACGGGAGGCGAAGCTGCGCTCCGCCAATCTGGATCGCGCGCAGGCTAATAAGGCGGTTTTCGTATCGGCTGACGCCGTGGGCGCCAAGCTTGTTTCCACCGATCTGCGCGGAGCAGATCTTTCTTATGGAAACTTTGATAGTGCGGATTTGTCGAATGCCAAACTGACGGGCGCATCGTTATATGCCGTAACACTGCGCGGCGCGCACCTGCAGAGGGCCGAGCTCTCGCGCACGGACCTGCGCGACACCAAAATGGATCGCGCGATTCTTTCTTTTGCCAACCTGCAGGAAGCGGATTTATCTTCCGCAAAACTTGGAGGAGCAAACATTTCAGGCGGCAATTTGAAGGGCGCGATTCTGCTGGATGCCGATTTGAAAAACGCAGACTTGCGCGGCGCATTTCTGGGCGGCGCGCTGTTGCGCGGGGCGGAAATCGAGAGCGCCACATTGTCCGGGGCAGATCTGCGCGGTGCAGCGGGATTGTCGGCGTCGCAGGTTTGTACGGCGCGCTGGCAGGGCGCGTTGATTGACGCGGAATTGCTTGGCGAAGTGCAGGCGCGTTGCGGGTCGGGCGCTGGTGCTGCAAGCGTTGCATCACCGCAGAACATCGCGCAACCTGCCGCATCGCAAGTGGTGGCTGCACCTGCAGAGGCAGTGAAGCAAGCACCGGTACCGGCGCCGGTTAGCGTTGCGCCGGCTCCAAAGCCAGCCGCGCAATCGCCGGCTGCGAAAGTTGCGGTAAAGACTCCCAACCCGTCGAAAGCTAAAGAAAAACAGGCGACAGCTGCGGGAGCGGAAGCACGGAAGACCAAAGGAAATAATGACGTAACCACCGCGGACCCGGCGAAAACGGCCAAAATTGCAAAACCTGCCGACCCAGAGGCGACAAAGACGAAAAAGAAAACAGCGTCGGATAAGTCCAAGGCAAAATCAGATGCTCCTGCGAAGACAGCTCCCGAGCAACAATAGAACCGCGTAGTTGATTTAAACAGCAGATTCCTCACGCGCCGCTACGCGGCGGTTCGGAATGACTCGTTTGCTTAAATAATTAGGTAGGTGAGGTCGTCGCGTCGCTGGTTTGGAGCGGCGCGGTTCGGAATAAAACGAGTGACGGCTCGTGCGCTTTTGGCGCGACGTCGTTTACCAAGGCGAAATCTCTGGAGAACAGTTAGTCACTTAGTTTTCCTGGCCGAAGAGCTTGATGTCTGCCGGGCCGTCTTTTAGCGGGCCGACGCCGCGTCCCTGCACCATTTCGCGGATTTGCGCGACTACATCGGGATTGGCGAGGGTGGTGATGTCGCCGGTGTCGAGGTTGTTGGAGATGGCGGCGAGCACGCGACGCATGATCTTGCCTGAACGCGTCTTGGGCATGTCTGGCACCATGTGAATTTTTTTCGGGCGTGCGATCTTGCCGATCATTGTCTCGATGGTGGAGATGATTTTGTCCTGCACCGCTTTGTTGGGCGTCACGCCGGGCTTCAGCGAAACATAAATTTCCGGCACGCGACCTTTCACTTCATCGACGACGGGAACGACGGCGGCTTCGGCAATTTCGGAAATGGTCAAGCACGCGGATTCCAGTTCTTTGGTGCCTAGGCGATGGCCGGCGACGTTGATGACGTCATCGACGCGACCCAGGATGCGGTAGTAGCCGTCGGCGGGAAGTACTGCGCCATCGGCAGCGTAGTAAGGCCAGTCGCGCCAATCTTTGCTGTGGGCGTGCTTGTTATATTTTTTGTAATACTGATTCACGAAGCGCTGCGGATCGCCCCAAATGGTCTGCATGATGCCCGGCCACGGATTGCGAATACAGATGTTGCCGGCATTTCCTGAACCGGCAGTGACTTCTTTGCCGTTTTCATCCCAGATTACCGGGTAGATTCCCAGCGCGGCGGGTCCCGCGCTGCCGGGCTTCATGGGATCGAGGGCCGGCTTGGTAGTGCACAGAAAACCGCCGGTTTCCGTTTGCCACCAGGTATCGACGATCACCGCTTCGCCTTTGCCCACGACCTGGTGATACCACTTCCACACTTCCGGCTCGATGGGTTCGCCCACGGTGGTCATGTGCTTGAAGTGGTAATTGTATTTTTGCGGCTCGTCTCCGCCGGCTTTGCGCAGCATGCGAATGGCGGTCGGGGAAGTGTGGAAGATGTTGACGTCCAGGCGCTCGGCGATGCGCCATGGCCGGCCGGCATCGGGAAATTGCGGCACGCCTTCGTACAGAACGCTGGTGGCGGCCAGCGCCATCGGGCCGTACACGATGTAGGAGTGGCCGGTAATCCAGCCGATGTCGGCCATGCACCAATACACGTCGGAGGGATGAATGTCCTGGTAATACTTCGAAGTGCCGGCGACGTAGGCGAGGTAGCCACCGGTGCGATGCTGACAGCCTTTGGGTTTGCCGGTGGTGCCGCTGGTGTACATCAGGAATAGTGGAGCTTCGGCGTCCATCGAAACGGGCTCGACTATTTTTCCGCGATACTGCTTTAGAATTTCATCAACGAAATAATCGCGCTTCATTATCATCGGCGATTCAGAATTATATTTTCCGCCGTAGCGCCGCCACACCAGCACCTTATCAATGTGCTGCCCTTCTTTTTCCGCTGTTTGCACGGCGATGTCGGCACCGCCTTTGTGATCAACCCACTTGCCATTGCGGTAGTAGCCGTCGGCGTAGATGAGCACGCGGCTGCCGGAATCCGCGGCGCGCATGCCGCAGGCTTCGCCGCTGAATCCGCCGAACACCACGGAATGGACCACCCCGAGGCGGGCGCAGGCCAGCATGGTGATGGGCAGCTCTGGGATCATGGGCATGTGAATAGTGACGCGATCGCCAGTCTTCAAACCGGCGAAATCGCGCAGCATGGCGGCGACTTCATTCACGCGGCGATACAGCTCCTGGTAAGTGATTACCGTGGCGGATTCGTCTTCGGGCTCGGGAACGAAGATGAGCGCGGCTTTGTTTTTGTGTTTCTCGAGGTGGCGATCGACGCAGTTGTAGCAGGCGTTCAGCTTGCCGCCCACAAACCATTTCCAGAACGGCGGGTCGCTGGTGTCCAGCGTGCTGTGCCAGTACTTGTCCCAGTGCAGTAGGTCGGCGTATTCGCGGAAGCATTCCGGAAAATGCTCTTCGCTGAATCTTTCCACCATGGTGGGATCGTTGAGGTTGGCCTGGCCAATAAATTTGGCCGGTGGCTGAAAGTATTCTTCTTCTTTCCAGTGGACGGCAATCTGCGCTTCGGTGAGTTTGCCCGCGCCATCGTGAGCGGGTTTTTCTTTGTGTTTCAGTTTCTCTGGCGATTTTGCGCGAACTTTGGCCACGTCACCGGCTCCCAGGGAAGATCAAACATCTGCACCGTCACCGAGCATAACGCCAGTCGCGTGATGTCTCAAGGCAAGCCGGTGCTTGCCGTGGCGCAGGCTGCTGGTGAAAACGGAGGCCGGCTACCGGCGGACAACGGCACAAAATGCGTCCGGCGCAACCAAGCGCTCAGGGAATTAAGTCTCCGGAAGCGGCTTGCGGCGTGGTGGCGACTTCACTCCAGATTTTTGTGCCATGGGTTTCACGCAGCAGCAAACTGCCGACCACGAAGGTGATGGACGCCACGATCATAGGGTAGTACAGGCCGGCATAAATATTTCCAGTAGCGGCGCACGACCATAAGCCTATAAGCGGCAATAAGCCGCCAAAGACGCCGTTGCCGATGTGATAGGGAAGCGACAGCGACGTGTAGCGAATCCTCGCCGGGAAAGCTTCCACAAGGTATGCCGCGATGGGACCGTAAATCATGCACACATAGATGACCTGAATGAAGACCAGGAACACCAACATGGGGGTATTGGGGTTGGTAGCCTCCTTGGCAGGAACGCGTGCTCCGGTAACGGGATCGACGGTCATGGCGGTGAGGCTGGTTGCGCCGGTCACCTTATTTCTTGTCGAACTCACGCCCACGACATTGTTGCCGGCGGCGCTTTGCATGCCTTTGTAGATCGGAATGTAGGTAATGACCGCGATCAAGCACGCCGCCATCATTAACCATTTGCGGCCGACACGGTCGGAGAGCGCGCCGAACACGGTGAAGAACGGCATGGCGCACAGCAACGCGATGGCAATGATGATGTTGGCGTTTTTCGCGGGAACTTTCAGAATGGTCTGCAGATAGAAAAGCGCGTAAAACTGGCCGGTGTACCACACCACTCCCTGTCCGGCGGTGGCGCCAAACAACGATATGAGAACGCGCTTGAGGTTTTCCCACTGTCCAAATGCGTCTTTCAGCGGCTGGGCGGAGGTCATGCCGGCGCTCTTGATCTGCGTGAAGATGGGCGACTCTTTCATCTTCAAGCGGATGTAGAGGGAAATGGAAACCAGGATGATGGAGATGAGGAAGGGAATGCGCCAGCCCCAGTCCTGAAACTGCTGCTTGGTCATGGAATCCTGGGTAATCAGGATCACGATCAGGGATACAAACAACCCCAGCGTGGCGGTAATTTGAATGAAGCTGGTGTAGAAGCCGCGCTTGCGGTCGGGGACGTGTTCCGCGACATATACGGCGGCGCCGCCGTATTCACCGCCCAAGGCCAAGCCCTGGAGTATGCGGATGACGATGAGAATGATGGGAGCGAACCAGCCCGCGGTTTTGTAGGTGGGCAAGAGACCGATCACAGCCGTAGCCCCGCCCATAATGCTTAGCGTGACGAGAAATGCGTATTTGCGGCCGACGATATCGCCGATGCGTCCAAAAAACAGCGCGCCGAAAGGCCGCACAAGGAAGCCCACCGCGAAGGTGGCCAGATAGGCGATATAGGCGAAGGTGTCGTTGCCGGGCGGATAAAACTTCAAAGCCAGAACTGCGGTGAGGCTGCCAAAAATATAGAAGTCGTACCACTCAATCATCGTGCCGACGGAAGAGGCGAGAATCACCCTCCAGATGCTGTATTCGGCGACTCCGCCCATTGCTACGTTTGCCCGGCTGGCCATGCTTCCTCCTGGTGCTGCGACCTGGAATCAGGTGTGTGCCGGCAACAAGGCTGCGAAAAGGCAGCGTGCCGGCACACCCCTGTGGGAATTGATTCCTTCCTCGTGAATCCCCCCTGTGGCCCCGCGATGTTCCCGCAGCTACCGGGATGCGAGCCAGGTCTTCAGTGGCGGAAGGGCATGAAACGCAGTGTTCATATATTGATGGAGGCGCGTTGTCAAGAATTGACTTGTGGCGGTGGTGGATTCGAGTCTCCGGTTAGCGCATTTATCAAGGAATCTCGCCGAACCTACCCTCGTTCGCTTTCCCTTTTGCAGTAGGGAACTTTCCATCCCTCCATAACTATGCGATGCTGCGTTTACGAGACTCCGCATGAACGTGCCGAAATTCTTGTATCGATGTTCAGCCTGGATGATCGCCGGGCTGCTGTACGCGTCCAGTATGTCCGCCCAATTTCGCACTGAGGGATTGCCGGACCGTGACGTCGGCCGTCCACCCCAACCTCCCTTCATCGTATTCCTTGGAATTTCGGGTGCGGGAAAGCTCGTAACGGATCCCTCCCTGCCCCCAGTCGGCCCGGTGGTTCAAACGCTTTATGAAGAACTGCGCGTTGAGGAAACGCCTGCCGGACCCGCGGGTGAAGTCATAATCTCCATAAGGTCCACTTGGGACGGGGATGGCAATGTGAGCGAAGCGGTGCGAAAAGCCCCCGGCTCGGAATCGGTCACGCTAAATCGCTATGAAGGAGCCCGACTCGTCAGTCAAGAATCAACGTTTCCCAACAGCAAGCGGCCCAAACGGTGGAACTATTGGACATACGACAAGTCCGGCAAGCTGATCGAATACCGCAGAGGGAGCGCCGACGAGATCGAGAATCACGACACGAACTTTAAACGCGACGCACAAGGACGACTCACAAGTTACGAAATTCGCCAAGGGCCGAAGGATGAGTTGTTCAGCCGCACGGAATTGAGTTACTCAGCCGACGGCAAGACTATCGATTCCATTCAGTACGACGAGGCTGGCGCAGTCACCGAATCAAGCACTCAAACCGTAGACGATCAAGGCCACGTCGTCATGGCTGTAATTCGGGATCGGGACTGGGAAACCAAACAAATGAAGACCCCGGTGAAGGTCGTTTTTCGTTACGACGGAGTGGGGCGACTAATCGAACAGGACACTGACGCCCATGAGTTTGACAAGTCGGAGAACGAAGGGGCACTTCCGCCGGGGAAGATCACGATCGCCTACGACGATGTGAAACATACAAAAACCACTTCATACTTAGGGGACGAGGGATCTCTTGTCTTTACCGTGACCCACGACGCAAGCGGCGCGACGATCGGGTTTGCCGGCGGAGCGGAGGGCGGGACCTTGGACGCTGTGGTTCATTGCACTAACGACAGATACGGAAATTGGACCGCGTGCCAGCAGAGCGTTAAGACCGGCGGCGTCGATAGGGTTGTTAGGATGTGGCGCAGAAGGATTATATATCGGTAGCCATAGCGCGACGGAGCCGGGTTTGCGCACCAATATAGTAACAACACTCTTCTAGGCAGCCCACGGTGCGCTAGGGAGCGGCCGCGAATCCGTGATAAAACTTTGGCTTGAGCCTGCAGCAGGCAATTTTTCTATTTTTCGCGGGGGCGCTTGGCGGCGCGATCAACGCGGTCGCTGGGGGCGGCAGCTTTGTGGCGTTTCCGGCGTTGTTGTTTACGGGTGTGCCGGCGATTCCGGCGAACGCGTCCAATACGCTGGCGTTGTGGGTGGGGACTACCGCTAGCGGCGGGGCTTACCGCAAGCAGCTCGGGATTCCGCGCCGGGTGATGATTCCGCTGATTGTGACCAGCGTGCTTGGCGGAGTGGCGGGGGCGTTTTTGCTGATCAAGACGCCGGCGCATACGTTTCTGCGGGTTTTGCCGTGGCTGCTATTGGGTGCGACGCTGTTGTTTGCGTTTGGGAAGCACCTGACCGGGCGAATCACCGCGGGGATTTCGCGCGAATCGAGTAATGCGGCGATCACCGGGGCGGCGATTTTTGAGTTGGGTGTGGCGGTGTATGGCGGGTACTTCGGCGGAGGGCTGGGGATTGTGAATCTAGCTATGCTGGCGGCGCTGGGGATGACGGACATCCACGCCATGAACAAGTTGAAGGTGATTTTGGGATCGGTGATCAATGGAGTGGCGGCGGTGGCGTTTATCGCGACTGGGTTTATTTTGTGGCCGCAGGCTGGAGTGATGACGGCAGGGGCGATTCTGGGCGGTTATGGCGCGGCACACTATGCGCAGAAATTGCCGCAAGCGTGGATTCGTGTATTTGTGATTGTTATCGGGGCGCTGATGACGGTCTATTTTTTCGTGCGGGGGTACCGATGAGGGTCGGTGGTTGCCGTGGGTTGAGCAAAAACCCCACACGAAAAACCGTCGTGTGGGGCACCCAGAACCTCTCGAACAAAAGGCGTAGTGCGAGGTACCGGACACGTTCCGAATACAAAAAGCGCCGCGCGGTTTGCAGTCGGGCGGCGCTTTTTCTTAATGACAATTCAATGATGTTTTACTGAGCTTGTAAGACTTCACCAGGAAGTATGAATCGCTCGGGTTTCGGGGCGGAGGCGATGCGCGGCAGATTTACCGGCAAGCGACCCTGCGATCCGACATGCGAGACGATCGGCGCAGCGGTGCCGTCATCGGCGCGCATGCGTTCGATTTTGATGCCCAGGGTGCGTTCCAGTTGGAAGAGCTCGGAGCGCTGTTCTTTTATGAACAACGTGGTGGCCAGGCCGTGTCCGCCGTTGCGGCCGGTGCGGCCGACGCGGTGAATGAAATTTTCTGCCACTTCGGGCAGATCGTAATTGATGACGTGGGCGATGTTTTCCACGTGGATGCCCCGCGAAGCGACGTCGGTAGCAACCAGGATGCGGAAGCGTCCCTGCTGGAAACCAGTCAGCGCGGAGGTGCGTTGCGATTGCGAACGGTCGCCGTGAATCATGGCCGCGGAGAAGCCTTTGCGGTTGAGGCTTTCGGCGATGCGATCGGTCCCGCGCTTGGTGCGCGCGAAGATGAGGCAGCGTCCCTGTTCCTTGGCGAGCAAACGCTGGAGCAATTCCATTTTGCGGTCGACGGCTACTTCGAAGGCCTGGACTCGAACGTTTTCGTGAGGCTTGAGAGTCGAGCCGAAGGTGAGCCGCACCGGCTCCTTCATATAATCTTTCACCACGCGAACCATGGAGCCTTCCAGGGTCGCCGAGAAACACATGGTCTGGCGGTCTTTGGGAAGGATCAAAACGATTCTGCGGATAGCGGGAAGAAAACCCATGTCCAGCATGCGGTCGGCTTCGTCGAGAATCAGCATGCGCAGGGCGTTAAAGTGGAAAAGCCGGCGGTCGAGATAATCTTCGAGGCGGCCGGGAGTAGCGACGACAAATCGCGCGCCCTTGCGAATGGCCTGAAGTTGAGCGCCTTCGGATAATCCGCCGACGACCAGCGCCGCAGGCATCAATTTCGTGCCGCGCAAGGCGTTGTACTGCGCTACCACCTGCATGGCCAGCTCGCGCGTGGGCACGAGCACCAGCGCATTGATACCAGGAGTGTTTTGCTTCAAGAGCTGCTCGATCACCGGGACAAGGAAGGCCAGCGTTTTGCCGGTTCCGGTCATCGCGGTAGCGAGCACGTCTTTGCCTGCCAGCGCCTGCGGAATCGCAGCGGCTTGCACCGGCGTCGGCATGGAAAATTTGGCCGAGGCCAGCTTCTCCTTCATATAAGGAGAGAGAGGCATTTCTGAAAAAGGTACGGAAACAGTCTGCATTGAGTGATTTAGCTTTCTTGCTGGTGGAGTTGCGGCGGCACACACATAGGTGCGTACTCAGGCGGCAACTCGCAAAGCCAGCCTTCGTGTTAGATTACGCTGATAACGTACGGAGGAAACTGGAGGCGGGTATTCTCAGATGAAGCATTAACAACCGAGGGACCGCACAACACAACCGAGGTAATAAGCGCAAAAACAGAGTAGCACGAAACGGCGCGAATTGACAGGGCGGAAGTACGTTCATTGTTTTGAAGGTGTTCCATGGCCGCACGGGCTGGGAGCTCCGGAGCTATAATTTGAAGTATGAAAATGCCAGAGGCGGCTTTTTCAACTACGGACTGGAGCAAGGTGCCGGTGACGGAGCATCCTGGCGACAGCGGCAAGGCGTTGTGGCGGACGCAAATGTTCGGAGAGATCCGCGTGCGGATGGTGGAGTATTCGCCGGATTACGAGGCGGATCACTGGTGCTCGAAGGGGCATGTGCTGCTCTGCCTGGAGGGAGAACTGGAGACTCGGCTGGCGGATGGACGTACGTTTACGCTGGAGGCGGGGATGAGTTATCACGTGGGCGATGGTGAGCCGGCGCATCGCAGCTTCACAAAAACCGGAGCGAGATTATTTATCGTCGACTGAGCTGAATTGAGCGTGTGGCAATTCTCTCCGCACCTATACTGTGTAAGGTGACTGAAGCAGATCTGCTGTCCACGTTGCAACGCTACTGGGGCTACTCCTCGTTCCGACCATTCCAGAAAGATGTGGTGACCAGCCTGCTCGCCGGGCGCGACGTGTGCGTGGTGATGCCTACGGGCGGCGGCAAATCGCTGTGCTATCAATTGCCGGCAGCGATGACGCCGGGGCGCACTGCGATCGTGGTGTCGCCCTTGATTGCCTTGATGCAGGACCAGGTGGCGCAACTGGAGCAGATGGGGATCCCTGCGGCAGTGCTCAATAGTTCGCAGAATGCCGCGGAACAATCTGCGATCCTGCGTAACGCAAAAACCGGAAAATATCGCCTGCTGTATCTCTCACCGGAAAGATTGGCGCGTGCGGACGCTTTGAGCTGGCTGCGCGATGTACCCATCTCCTATTTTGTGATCGATGAAGCGCATTGCATCTCGGAATGGGGACACGAGTTTCGTCCTGAGTATCGGCAGCTGCATTCGCTGCGGGCGCAATTTCCGGACCGGCCCATCGCGGCGTTTACCGCCAGCGCCACCCGCCAGGTGCGCCACGACATCGTGGCGCAATTAAAGCTGCGCGATGCGGACAAGTACATCGCCAGCTTTCAACGACCCAATCTGCGCTATCAAGTGAAAGCGTGCGATTCCAAAACCCAGCGCGGCTTACTGCTGAAAGCAGTGAAAAACTATTCGGGCAGCAACATCATTATTTATGCGCCCACGATCGTACGCGTCGAGGAGACGGTGGAGTTTTTGGAAGAGCAGGGCATTGCGGCCCTCGGGTATCACGCCAAAATGGACAACGCCACGCGGCGAAAAAATCAGGAGCGCTGGATGTCCGACGAAGTGCGCGTCTTGGTGGGAACGATTGCGTTCGGGTTGGGGATCAACAAAGCGGCGGTGCGCGCGGTGATTCATCTGTCGATGCCGAAATCGATTGAGCAGTATTACCAGGAAGCGGGGCGGGCGGGGCGCGATGGCCAGCCGGCGGATTGTTTGCTGCTCTGGCAGAAGCGCGACGTGGGGTTGCTCACCTATTTCATCGAGCAGTTGAACGACGCGCAGGAAAAAGCGCGAGCGTGGCAGCGCTATCACATCATACGGCGTTTTGTGGAATCGGAAGGGTGTCGCAATCGCCAGATCTGCATGCATTTTGGCGAAACGCCCAAGTGGACTTCGTGCGGCGCGTGCGATGTTTGCGCCGGGCAACTGGAGTGGCTGACTGCGGCTCCGCCAGCGGCGAAACGCAAACGCAGCGCGCCCGAGGCGGCGAGTGTGAGGGAGAGAGTTGTGCCGGCGGCGCCGCGGGCGGTAGCAAATGCAGGCGTCGCCGAGGAGTTGCGCGAGCATCTGCGCGAATGGCGACGCAGTACGAGCAGGGATTTGAGCGTTCCGGCATTTATTATCATGCACGACACGACACTGGATGAACTGTGCCGTATACGGCCGACAACATTGATAGAGCTCCGCGGTGTTTCAGGATTTGGCGACCGCAAGGTGGAGATGTACGGCGCACAGATACTGGATGCGCTGCAATCTTTCCGGTAGCAGGCTAAGGCGGCTACGACTTGATGTCTGCTATTTGATTCCTGCTAAAGCGAAATGCTGTATTATGCGTTTCCTTTCGGAGGGCAATTTTTGGAAATAATGTCCAAAAACGTTTTGCAGAGTATCGGCGCGGTAGTAGCGGGCGCAGCAGTCGGCATCATTCTTGAGCTGGGCACGGACTCAGCGATGCGCGCGATGGGAATTTTTCCCGAAGCCGAGGGGCCGATGAGCGACGGCTTGTTTGTACTGGCCACTGTGTA
>JBBSFG010000079.1:0-12871 GCA_038238965.1 Candidatus Acidiferrales bacterium
CCTTACGCAGCTCTTGGTGCGGAATGGGCTTGAGAAATTTCTTGGCCGCAGCTCGCGTGAAGGCATCAAATTTTTTGATCTGCGCGGCATTCGAACGGGCCACGTTCAAGGCTTCGCCTTCGCCGGCCAACTGCGAGACCAAGCCCACGGCCTGTGCCCGGGTAGCGTTGACGCTGCGCCCGGTAAGCAGCAAATCGCGGACAAAAGCATTACCCAGGTCACGCTTCAATCGCGGTATCCCGCCGAAACCGGGTATCAGGCCCAGCCGCAATTCGGGAAACGCGAAGCGCGCCATCTTGTCGGCCACGATAATGTCGCAGGCCAGCGCCAACTCAAGGCCGCCGCCAAAACAAATGCCATGCACCGCGGCGATGGTCACGAACGGCGCCGCATCGATGGCGTTGAACACCGCATGGATGCGCTCCAGGAAATTCCGCACGCCGGCCACTCGTTCCGCACCGCTCAGCAAAGCTACACCATGGTAAAGCTCGCGCAGGTCCGCCCCTGCTGAAAACCCGTGTTTCTGCGCACTGCAAATGATGCACACGGAGACATCGGATTCCGGTGCCGCAAACGCCGCGACAAATTTTTCGAGTTCCGCGAGCATGGCGGTGCCAATTTCGTTGGCCGGCTCACGATCGAGCGTCAGTTCCACCACGCCGTCGTTCCACTCCCAACGCAGCGTCTTTCCAGTGAAGGTCTTCACGCCGATTTCCCGCCGTACATCGCCGCAATCTCCGCCGAAAAGCGCCTGTCGATGGCCTCGCGGCGTAGTTTTCCATTGGCCGTAATCAACCCGTCTTCCGCCATAAAAAAATTAGGTAGCAAAGCGAAATTCCGTACTTGCCGGTAATGCGGCAAATCCGCGTTTGCCATGTCGATGGCCTTCCTGGCGCTGGAGGCCGCGACGTCGCCGGTAATCAGCGCGCAAAGATATCCGCGTCCATTGCCAACCACCACCACCTGTTGGGCGCCCCGCAACAGCTGGCCGATTTTTTCTTCCACGGGCTCGGGCGCGACGTTGTGCCCGGAATTCAAAATAATCAGGTTCTTGATCCTGCCGACAATGCGCCAGTTTCCGTGTTTGTTCATTTCGCCCTGGTCGCCGGTATAGAACCAGTCGTCTTTTAATACGTGCGCGGTTTCCGCAGGCTTGTTCCAGTAATTCGGAAAAATATGCGGGCCGCGCACCAGGATCTCTTCATTTTCCCCCAACTTCATTTCGATTCCGGAAATCGCCTGGCCCACGTACCCGGGTTCCACCGGGATGGCGGGATTATCCATGGTGCAGATCGCGGTAGTTTCCGTCAGTCCGTACACCTGAAGGACGGGGATCCCCAGCATCATAAAGAATTGCTGCGTTTCCATCGCCAGGGGAGCCGAGCCACAAATCAGCGCGCGGAGATGCTTTCCAAAGCGTTCCCTGATTTTCCGGAAAATCAGCCGCCGTCCCAGTGCCAGCCACAGCGCATCCATGGCATCCAGCCGTCCAAATTTCCCTTCATTCTGACGTTCCCAGATTTCTTTGGCGCGCTTGAACAACACGCGAAGCGGAAGCGGCTTCTTGCCGATAGCATCCAGCGCGCCGCGGCGGACGCGCTCCAGCAACGTCGGAACATTCAGAAAATAATTCGGCGCGGTAACCCGAATCTCTTCCGCCAGATTGTTCAAATCCGTCGATAGCGTCAAAACGCTTTCGCGCAGCAAACAGGACAGCAGCAAAATCCAGGATCCCGCAAAATTAAAAGGCAAATAATGGAACACGCGCTCGGGTTCGTTGGACACACCCATCAACTGGTCCAGACGCTCCGTGGTGCAACGTAGCATGTGGGTAACGTTTCCCACCGTCAGGCATACTCCTTTGGGTTCTCCGGAAGTTCCCGAGGTATAAATAATCGTTACCTTGTCGCTGTCCAAGTGCGCGCTCGGCGCTTCCGGCACTTCTTCCCTGGCCGGAGCGGCTCGGAGCACTTCTTCCATCACCACGCGGTGCGGCCTGTCGCGCCACGCGCGCATGATGCCGTCTCCAAGCTCCGAGCCCCCCACAATCAGCAGGCTTGGCTCGCAATCTTTCATCATGCTGACCAGTTCCGCGGGCGCCTGCCGCGGATACAGGGGCACGGCTACGATGCCTTCGGCCATCAGCGCCAGGTCGATGGCCACCCAGTAAATGGAGTTCGGGCCCAGGAGCGCGCAGCGGTCTCCGGGCAGCAGCCCGAATCTCCGCACGTAGCTGCGACAGCGTTGTACCTGCGCCAGCAGTTCCCGGCCGGTCACGCTGACAAAAGTTTCGCCGTGAATTTCGCGCAGCACCACGCGGTCGTCCGCGCGCTGTAGTTGAGCGAAGATAGATTCGAGAAAATTAGCCATTGGTGATCAGTTGTTGGCCGCGAGGACGGCTGCCGACGTGTCGTAGCGTTTCGCGAGCTGTAGCAAATTACCGCTGAGGGGCGGCAAATAGTCCTCCCACGACAGCACTCCCGAGCGCAGCTGGAATTCCGGGTACTGCCGTCGCACCGCATCCTCTAACAAAACGCCCATACGCGCCATCATCTTTAAATTGCGCACCACGGTGCGGCCGATACCGTCGCGCACCGCGTCGCGCTCCGCCACCAGCGTCTCCAAGATTTGCAGGAGTTTGGGTTCGAGTTCCGGATCATCGACGGTCAAAAAAAGGTGCTCATGCCCGCGCTCGCGCATCAGGTTGCGAATGCGTTCGTCCATGGTGACTCCCGCGGAGGCCACCAAGCTGGGCATGCAGGTCACGATGCCGTGATAGCGCGAAGAAACCATGTACTCGCAGGCGCGTAGAATCGAAACCAGCTGGAACATGTCGTGTTCGTCGGAAGTAAAAATCGGCGTGCCCGGAATTTGCGCCGCGATTTCCCGGCAGGCCACCGCGTCAAGGCGTTCCATGGCCACCAGGATCGGGAAGACCTTGTGCCGCTGCAAAAACGCTTTGGTCGCATTGGTGATTCCCGAAACGTAACGATGAAACCTGCGCTCCACCTCGCGCCCGGATTCGTGAAAATATACGGTGCGGTACTGGCTATCCTTGTAGGCCCCGGTAGTTACCCGCGCCGCATACTTGGCGATCGAGGCTTTTACCGGCCACACAAAGGGATGGATGGGACAAAGCGCCAGGACCGGCATCTTTCCATCCCAACCCGCCGCGCGTAGAACCTTTTGAGCGTATGCCGGCGGGTGCGGTTCGAACGTCCACGCCGTGTCCGTGCCCAGCTCCGCCTGAATCCCCAGCGAGCCGAGAAGTTGCTGGGACTCCGTATTGCGGGTGATCACCAGGGACTCGGCGACATATCGCGCGCACATGTTGCGAATCAGCGGGTCCATGTGTCCCGCTTCGCCGCCGTAGCCTACAGACAGTTTATTTTCGGCCGAGGCCATGCCCAACGAGCCGATCATCATGGTGGTCAGCGCATTCGCGAATTTACTTTTGAACATGGAGCCTTCACAGGCAATCACGCCGTGATTTTTCCGTACCTCGCGGTACAGAAATGGCGGGAACATGTCGGGCAAGTGCACCTGTCGCGTGCCCTCGAAATATCCTTTAGTGCGATTGAAGTCCTGAGTCATCACGCTGAAATCCACGTTTTCAGCGCCGAGAACATGGCGGATCTGGCGCAGCATTTCGTTGACGCGCACGTCGCTCCCGGTATTGCGCGTGCCGTTGTAGCCGGCGAACAGCAGCCGCAATTGTTCGCCGGGCTTCCAGCCTTGCCCGCGCCCGAACATCCACTTCACCCGCGCCATGCCGATCAGCGCGCTGACCCACGCCACTAAAATGAAGTCGGTCATGCGCGTACCTGCCGCGCGATTGCCGGAATTGCGCCGCTGGAGGCTACCGGCCAGGCTTTCGCCGGATAGCGAAATTTATTTTCGCGGCTGAACTTCAACAGCGGGTACGCGTAGGTCGAAAATTTTGCCGGCGCTTCCCCGCCCATCTCCGCTACCACGCGCGAATTATCGAAAACGGTGTTCCAGTTCAGGTATGGCCAGAAAACTTTCAGCAGCGAAGCGCCATAACCCGTTGTGCCACCGCGTTTGGAAAGCCATTCCACCATTCCCGAAAATGGACCGCCGAGCCACGGCCAGTACGCGGGCTTGCCGGTTTTCCCCACCGTGGCCAGCGCGTCGGTCAATTCCCGGAAGGTTTGCGACGCGGTGCCGGAGGACAAGTGGTAAATCCCGTGCGCGGGATTAGCTTTCTGATGGATGCTTACAATCGCTTTGCCTACATAGTTGGCGGGCACAATATCGATGCGGTCATCAGGCCGCAGCGGCAACACCGGCAGCCGCGCCAGCACATCGAACGCCTGCACCATATCGAACTGCGTGGTTTCCGCCTTGCTGCTGTCACCCAACACAATCGCAGGGCGAAAAATCGTGGTGGGCACGTCGGGTAGCAACTGGTGCACCATGTGCTCGCCGAATTTCTTGGTACGCGCGTAGGGATCGTAGTCCGAGCGTGTCCAATCGATGGACGCATCCTCGGTGACAATTTCGTTCTGGCGGCGTCCGGCCACCGCCACGGTCGATACGTGCGAGTAACGCCGCAACCCGTTGCGGTTCTGCGCGCGCCGCGCCAACTGGATTACTTCCAGCGCACCGCGCAAATTCACGTTGAGGCATTGCCGTTCTGACTTGCGGTTCAGTGAAGCAGCGCAGTGGATGATGGAATCGGTGGAGTCCACGAGGTCGTGATAGGCGTCGTCGGACAAGCCGAAGCGTTCCTCCGTCAGGTCGCCCAGAAAAATCTGCGCACGGGTGGTGAGGCGTTCCAGAAATTCCGAAAATGAAAAATGGAGCTGCAGTGACTTCCACAATCGCTCGCGGGCTTCCTGTTCGGATTTTGCGCGCACCAGCAGATTCAGGCTGTCCTGGTGCTCGCGCATCAGCCCTGCAACCAGATAACTGCCCAGGTAGCCGGTGGAGCCGGTTACGAATATAGCCATAGGGTTACAAGGATCGCCATAACGGATCGGGCGGCGCTGCGGTCCAGTCCAATTCGCGCGGCGCTCGCGATTCCAGCGGCCGGCCTTCCATCAACGGATAGCACCAGCGGCGCAGCGCCGGGATGTGCACATTGATCCAGTAATCCCACCAGTCGATGGCTTCCGGCGCAAACTCAAACACGGTGCTCTCTTCGGGCGGCAGCGCCGCCGACAGCATGCGCGTGTTTTCGCATTCGAACACGTGGTCGTTGTGCAGGATAAATGGCTCATACAGCTCGATCAGTTTTTCCGCGCGGTTGAGGTCGCGTTCCGCCCGCGCCAGAGGCGGCTTTTTCATCTTCAGCGCAATGGCCACGCGATTGATGCGCGACACTACGGCTTTCTGCATCGGGATGGACATGCGCTCGTACCGCTGCTTCGAAACCGGGATGGTCTCAAACTTTACTTTCAGCCAGTTGTCGACGCTTTGCGCCGTGCGGTAATGCTTGCGATGCGCCAAGCCGGTCAACTCGATACTGCGGCCCATGTTCACCGGGTTCACCGCGGAAGTCGCCAGTTGATACATGCGCGCGTTGCAGCGCGCAATCACCGCCGCGGCGATCAGGCTCATCCCGCGACACACCATGTCCACGGGGATCACGTCGAGGCATTTGCGCGCGTTAGTGGGCAATTGGCGGAAATTTGTGCCCAGCAGGTAGGAAAGCGGCCCCGAGGTGTTGATGCCCTCGTTCCATCCCGAAAACGGCGATCGCTCCGAGCTTTCCACAATCGAGGGCCGCACAATGGCGATCGGCAAATCTTTGCCGCGCGCGGCCAGCACCGATTCACCGAGACTTTTTGTAAACGTGTAGGTATTCGGCCAGCCCAGGTGCTGCGCTCGGCGCATGCCGATGCGCACCAGGCGATTGCGCGCCCAACGAATGCGATTGCGTTTCAGCACGGCGTCCAGTTCTTTTGCGGGCACCACGGAATCGTCCACGCCACGGCCGAGCGCCTGGCGCTTCAACGCCGCAATCAGCTCGACGCCTTCGGCGCGATCTTCCACGCGGCGAATGGTTTCGCGCAGCGAGGCAATTTCACGGTCCACGTCGAATTCCGCATCGCAGGAAGGGTTGTAATTCGCTTTCAATTCTTCGGTTACGCGCCCGTCGCGCATACCGACTACATAGCACGTGGAGAGATGCATCAATCCGGCGTGGTCGCAGCGGCGAATAAATTCGAGGAGGTGCACCGCGGAATCCACATTGGACGACAAAGCTTCGCGCAAATCGGGATTGAAGTCGGTGAGTCCCGCGCTGTTCACGATCAAGTCGAGCGACTTCACCAGCCGCGCCTGCGTAGCTTCGTCCAGGCCCAGGCCCGGCGCGCTCACATCGCCTTCCACCACTTCCACTTTTTCCTTTAGGAACGCGCCCAGATTCCGGCCGTAGCGTTCCTGGAGAGTGTCGAACGCGGGAGACTCTTCCACAATTTTCTCGAAGCGCCGCTGCGCCGATGTGGTGCGGTTTCGCCGGATCAGCAGTGTGATCTTGCCGATCTCCGGAATATTTTCCAGCAGATTCAACATCCACACTTTGCCGATAAATCCGGTCACGCCGATGAGCATGATGTGGCGATCGGCCAGCGTGGCGCGCACGGATAGTTTTTCCACTCGCGGGCTTTCGCCGAACAGCGCGACGTTGCTGTCCGTCAGCATCCGCGGCCGCTCGCTGCTTTCCACTGCAGCGGGCGGAAGGTCCGGCTTATGCGCCCAGCCAAGCTGGCGCGCCAATTTCTCGCGGGCGATACGCCCGTCGGTCGATCCGCTGGCAATCCAGGCCAGCGGCCCGCGAGGCCGCACCACATGATCGAGCAGCCGCCCGGTAGCAATCCCGTCGCGAAATTCCAGGCGGTTGGCGATGATGGACTCCACTCCAAAATGCCTGGCCAGCGGCTTCAGAATATGATCGAGCAGTTGGCTGACCAGCACTACTCGTTCGCCGGAGCGAACCGCTTCCACCAGGGTTTCCACCGCTTCGCGGCGCATCTGCGGCTTCAAAATATATTGGAAATATTCCTCGCCCAGCAGGTCCAGGCGGTCGCGGCTTACTCCGCGCAGCAGCGTGTGGAGAAAGCGGGTGGCAAACGTGCGGCTGGCCGCATACATAAAGGGACGCACCAGCGCCATCCCGGCCATGCCGGCACGCCGCGCCCAGCGCTCCGCGTAGCTGCGCGAATTCCAGGTAAAAAACAGCACCGGGCGCATCGCGCCGAGCTCCATCAAGGAGCCTTCCACGCGCCAATAAGTAACGGATTTAACGTCGCCCGAGCCGTGAGTGGCGGGCGATTCGCGCACACCTTTCGAATTGTGTTGTGAACTCGACATGCAGGTGAGTATTCAGCTTGTCAAACGCCGCCAACAGTTGCAACCTCGTCAGCCGCGTCCAAACCCCGCCGGCCAACCCGACGGTGCCCCAGAGTCGGCCTAAAAATAGCATCCCAGCCGCTACCCCGCAAGGCATGAGAACCCCCGGGGCAGTGGGTCAGTTTCTGCTAGCACGTTAATCGGGACTTAGCGCATAGTGACGGCGGTTAAGCAGCCCTAGTCAGCATTCGGCATTCGTAAGGAAAAGGAAGAATCCGTGCTGCTCACTGAACTATTCCCACCGCTGGCAATCGAACTTGAACAGCTTTTAGGAAGTCGCGGAGAGACCGCGTTGGCATCCCAAGTGTCGCAGTTGGCGATTGTAGACCGTTGCCGATGTGAGGATGGCTTCTGCTCATCCTTCTACGTCCAACCAAAGCCTGAAGCAGCCTACGGGCCGGGCCATCGGACAGTGGACCTAGGCGCGGTCGAAGGAATGCTGTTACTCGACGTTGTAGGGGGCGAGATTGTCCATGTGGAAGTTCTCTACCGTAACGACATCCGCCAAAAGCTCATGGCGGCGTTTCCGTGAAGCGTAAAGAACGTGTCGCGTAACCGCCGGCCTCGTGTCGCGTAACCGCCGGCCTCGTGTCGGCTTTGCTCGCTGGGCTTTTTACTCATCGCGGACCGACCGATCCGCATAGGTAGCCCAGTTCTTCTGTCAGCGTTTACTTCCCTTTTGAGTTCTGTGTCTTGGCGATGAAGGCCGCGACATTGCCGTGCAGCGCTTTCAGCGATGCCTCATGCGCATAGACCATGTGGCCCGATTCATAAAATTTGAATTCGATGTTGCTTTGTAGTTTGGCGGGAATCGGCAGGTGCTGCATTTCGTAGACACCTTCGTAAAACGGTGTGGCTAGATCGAAATAGCCGGCGTTGAGCATGACTTTCAGGTCTGGATTATATTTCATGGCGATAGCCAGGTCGGGCATCACGTTGGTGGCCAAGGGCAGCGGTAGCGGCGCGCCGGGCGCCTGGTGCAGAAAGTTCCACGAGCGCCAGATTTCGATTTCCGGCTTGAATTGTTTGTTTTCGCCAAACTTCAAATCCTTGCGCACGTAGTCATTGAAGGCCGAAACGTAAGCCGAACTGATGGCCGCCGACTGCGGATCGTACTCTGCCTCTTTGCTGAGCGGATCGAAGGTCGGCCCGGAGAAGCGCGTGTCCAGCCGGCCGGTAGTCGTGTCGGTATCGTCCTGCAGCGTCTTTTCGAATTCCCCGGCGCTGATGCGCAGATTGGCCTTTTCCAGATACTCCACGGGCAGGCCGGTGTACTGGTGAAGCTTGGCGACGATCGCGGTGCGCTGTTCCTTGCCGAGCGCGGAACCTTCCTGCAAGGCCTGCGCGTAATCGGTCATGGCAAAATGTTCGACTTCCGCGAGCAGCGCCGGCAACTCCGGGCGCGTACCAGGCAGCTTGTGGTGATACCAGGCCGAAGCGGCATAGGTGGGCAGCGCGAGCTGGTAGGGGGATTCCACGCCGGGATTGAACTCCGGCTCGTCGGCGCTGAAATTGAAATTCAAAATCTGCGACAACAGGATCACGCCGTTGAAATCCACGTCGCGTTCGGTTTCCAGCACGCGCGAAAGCACCGCGGACCGGGTGGTGCCGTAGCTTTCGCCAAACATATATTTCGGCGAATTCCAGCGGCCATATTTTCCCAGAAACTGGGTAATGAAATCGGCGAAGGCCTGCGCGTCCTGATCGACACCGTAGAACGCCTTTTCGCGGTCTTTGCCGCTGATACGGCTGAAACCGGTCCCGGGCGCGTCCACAAACACCAGGTCGCTGACATCCAGCAGGCTGAAATCGTTGTTGACCACGGGATAGGGCGCGGCCGGTGTGTGCGCATCGTCCAGGGTGACCACACGCTTGGGCCCGAAGGCGCCCATGTGCAGCCACACTGTTGAAGAACCGGGCCCGCCGTTAAACAGAAATGTCACCGGACGGTTTGCAGGTTTGTCTCCGGACTTGAAATACGCGACATAGAACATGCTGGCTTCCGGCGGCTGCTCCTTCTCGTCGGGGTTGCGGTTCTGCGGCACGTCGTCCCACTCCTTCGTGTGCACCACGATGGTGCCGGCATACGCGTCGTAATTGACGACGTTGCCTCCCACGGTGACGGCACCTTTGCTGGCCTGCTGCTCAGGCTTGAAGTGTTCGATCTTCGCCGGTTCCGATTTGGTCGCTTCCACCTTGATGGTGGAGGTCTCATCTTTCGTTTGCGCGCCCATCACCAGCGGCAGCGCGACAACGGCCATCGTAAGAGCGGCGATCCCCAAAATTGGCTTTTGCATCGAATGTTTTCTCCGTAGACGGATTTGACGGAAGAATCCGGGATTTCTCTTCTTGCTGTGCGAAGCATGCAGAAAGTACACCGTACCTTGCCGTGAATGCAACTTCGCTTGACCGGCGAAACACTTTCAGACAACATCCGCGAATGCAAACCCGAGCCTTTGCTGTTATTTCGCTGTTGATTTCTCTAGCCGCATCTCCTTTTGTGCGCGCGCAGTCCAAACGTCCGATTGTCCCTGACGATATCTATCGCACCCAGCAGGTAGGCAATCCGCAATGCTCGCCGGACGGAAAATGGATCGCTTACACCGTCACGGTTGTGGACCGCGAAGCCGACAAGCGCCGCACCTCCATCTGGATGGTGAATTGGGAAGGCACGCGCACCGTGCAGCTCACCAGCGGTGCGGACGGCGAAAGTTCCCTGCGCTGGAGTCCCGACGGAAAATACCTCGCGTTTCTTTCCACGCGACCGGCCGGCGCGAAAAAACAGGTGTGGCTGCTCGACCGGTTGGGCGGCGAGGCGCGCCAGCTCACCAATGTAAAAGACGACCTCGGCGGATACGCCTGGTCCCCCGACAGCACCAAGTTGGTGCTGGAAATGAGCGACGCTGACGAGGGCACCGGTCCAGCCAAAACGCCGAAGCCCATCGTCATCGGCCGATTTCACTTCAAGGAAGATGTGGAGGGCTATCTCACCGCGGCGTCGCGTTCACATCTGTATCTGTTCGACGTGAATACAAAAAAGCTCGACCCATTGACCACCGACAAAAATTTTGGCGACAGCCATCCGGTATGGTCGCCCGACAGCTCCCGCATCGCTTTCGTCAGCAATCATGAGAAAGATCCGGATCAATCCGGCAACGACGATATTTTCGTCATTGAAGCGCGCCCCGGCTCGAGCCCCGTCAAATTGCTCAGTGTCAACTCGTCGGGCGGGCAACACCTGACCTGGAGTCCCGACGGAAAGCTCATCGCCTACCTTCTGGGTTCAGAGCCAAAGTATGACGCCTACAAGATGAGCGTGCTGGCGGTCGTCCCCGTAGCGGGCGGTTCGCCGCGCGTGCTCACCGAGAAGTTTGACCGTGGCGTTTCCTCGCCCGAATTTACGGCGGACAGTTCTGCCGTTACTTTTCTGGTGGCCGACGATCGCCGCGAATATCCCGCGAAGGTTTCTGTTTCCGGCGGAGCGGTGGAGCGCTTGACTGATTCCGGCCTGGTGGTTTCTCAAGAATCACGCGCCGGAGGACACACCGCCGTGCTGGCCTCCAGCGACAGCTCCGCGCCGGAAATCTACGCGCTGGCGGACGGCAAGCTGCGCAAATTGTCTGCTCACAACGACGCGCTGCTTTCCGAGCTGCAGCTTGGCGCGGTGCAGGACATTTCGTTCAAGAGCAAAGACGGCACGGAAATTCACGGGATGATGATCAAGCCGCCCTCATACGATTCCACGAAAAAATATCCCACGCTGCTGTGGATTCATGGCGGGCCCAATGGGCAGGACGATCACGCTCTGCCCTTCAACACCTACCCGCTGGAACTGGAGCGCCAGCTTTTTGCCGCGCATGGCTACGTGGTGCTGGCCATCAACTATCGCGGCAGCAGCGGCCGCGGCGCGGAATTCACGCGCAGTATTTTTGCCGACTGGGGCAACAAGGAAGTGGCCGACCTGCTCGCCGGCGTCGATTTCGCAGTGGCCAGCGGCGTTGCCGACCCGGAGCGCCTGGGCATCGGCGGGTGGAGCTATGGCGGCATGCTCACCGACTACACCATAGCCTCCGACACGCGCTTCAAAGCGGCAATCAGCGGCGCGGGCCTGGCCAATGCGCTGGCGCTGTACGGCTCCGACGAGTACATTTTTCAATACACCAACGAACTGGGGCCGCCGTGGAAATCGCTCGATCCCTGGATAAAAGTTTCCTATCCGTTTTTCCACGCGGACCGCATCCACACGCCGACGCTGTTCATGGGCGGCCAGAGCGACTTCAACGTTCCCATCATTGGCAGCGAGCAGATGTACCAGGCCCTCCGCGCGCTCGGCGTGCCCACCGAGCTGGTTGTCTATCCCGGACAGTTCCACCTGTTCACGCGGCCCAGCTACATTCATGACCGCATGCAGCGCTATTTCGCATGGTTCGATATGTATTTGCATCCTGAGAAATAGTTGCGGTTCGGAGGCGCGTGTGAGGCGCGATAGAAGCGTGTTTCGATTTATCGGATCCGCTATGGACTGATTCGAGAAAGGCGCCGTGTGGCGATTGCTCGTTACCGGAGGGTGTCAGCGGTGGCAACGGGCGTTCGCGAAACCAACAGGCTTTCCAGGGCAGAAAAAAGTTCGCCGGGCCGGATTGGTTTCGAAACATATCCGTCCATACCCGCTGCGATGCATTTGTCCTGATCACCCTTTATCGCGTGGGCGGTCATGGCGACGATGGGAATGCGCCCACCAGTTGATTTTTCTTTCGTCCGGATAGCGGCGGTAGCTTCCAAGCCATCCATGCCAGGCATTTGAATGTCCATGAGTATCAGATCGAATTGCCCGGTCTCTAGAGCATCGATCGCACTCTGGCCGTCACGGACAACGCTTACCAGGTAGCCGCGTTTTTCCAGCAGGCGCACGGCCAGCGTGCGGTTTACTTCGTTGTCTTCCGCGAGCAGGATGCTGAAGCGGTGCTTTTCTTCCTTCAGGGAATGGCGGGTGATCAGCGGCGCGTCTGGCGTCCGGCCGCCGGTTTTTAAGACCTTGCAGATGGCCGTTAGTAATTCATGCGGCCGAATCGGTTTCATCAGATAGGCGGAAATCCCGAGTGCGCGGCATCGGGCGGCATCGCCAATGTGACCAGCAGAAGTGAGCATCATCACGGTGGCCTCGAACGGGCTGGCGTCCTTGCGCAGCTGTTCGACCAGCGCGAACCCGTCCACACCAGGCATGTGCCCGTCGAGCAGCATCAGCCGGAAAGGATGGCCCGCGCGGTTGGCGGCGTCTATCGCGTCCAGGGCGGCTTGCGCGCCGGCGACCGCTGTTGGATTCATTCCCCACCGTGCCAGCACGGCCGCCAGTACCTGCCGGTTTGTAAAGTTGTCGTCGACGATCAACGCGTGCACACCGTTTAGTTCCGCTACCTGCAGGGAAGCGGCGCGCGGCGGGCGTTTTTCCTGGACCTGCAATGTCGAGGTAAAATGAAAGGAGCTGCCTCGTTCC
>JBBSFG010000080.1:0-12851 GCA_038238965.1 Candidatus Acidiferrales bacterium
ATCGCGCTGGAAGGCGCACCATTTATTTCGTCGTTTAACCGCGGGCAGGCGAAAAAAATCGCCACGAAGTTGCAGCCAGGCCTGACCCAGATGGACGGAAAAGTGGCGCAACTGGTCGCGGTGCGCGAAGGCGTAAACGTGGTGGTGACCGGATCCATTGCGCAGGACGGCGGGCGCTACAAAGTTTCCGTGGCGGCCGTCGATCCGGCGACGGGCAAGACCATCGATAAAGCGGAGCGAGAAGCCGCCAATAAACAAGACGTACTTTCGATCGCGGGCCAGTTGGCGGAAAACATTCGAAAAGGGCTGGGCGACACCACGCCGGAATCGGTGCAGCGCGCGGCGGCGGAAACGTTCAGCGCCGGTTCGCTGGAGTCCGCCCACGATTACGCGGTGGCGCAGGATCTGCAGCAGGCGGGAAAATGGGATGACGCGCTGAAGTCCTACAGCAAAGCAGTGCAAGAAGATCCCAACCTGGGCCGCGCCTACGCGGGAATGGCGGTCATGTCTTCCAACCTCGGGAAGAACGAGGACGCCGAGAAATATTACAAGCTGGCGCTGGCGCGTATCGACCGCATGACCGATCGCGAAAAATACCGCACGCGCAGCGGATATTACCTGGTTACCCGCAATCAGGCCAAGGCTATTGAGGAATTGTCCGCGCTGGTGAGCCAGTTTCCCGCGGACACCGCCGGGCACGCGAATCTTGCGCTGGCCTATTTTTACGCCAGAGACATGAGTAAGGCTCTCGAAGAGCAGAAGCGCGCGCTGGCGTTGACTCCCCACAGCATTCTGCAGCGCAGCAATTTTTCGATGTACGCGCTATACGCCGGAGATTTTGAAACCGCGGCGAAAGAAGCAAAAGCCATCCTGGCGGAAAATCCAAATTTTGAAGAGGCCTTGCGTACCTCGGCGATTGCGGAGCTGGGGCTGGGCCATAACGATCAGGCCAAGGCAAATTATCTGAAGCTGCAAGCGGTGGATGCGCGCGGCGCGTCCATAGCCGCCAACGGGCTTGCCGATTTGGCGCTCTACGAGGGACGACTCGCCGACGCGGCGAGCATTTTGCAGCAGGCTATCGCGGTGGATCTTGCGGCGAAAGATGCGGAGTCCGCGGCGAACAAAATGGCAACTTTGGGATTGACGCAGGTGACGCTCGGAAAAATGGCGGACGCCATGTCGCAGGGATCGAAAGCGATGGCTGCCAGCAAAGATTCCGGCGTAATTTATCGCGCGGCGCAGATTTATATCGCGCCGGGGCAAGAGAGCGAAGCGTTACGCGCGGTAGCCCCGCTTTCGCAGCACCTGGAAACGGAGCCGCAAATTTACGCCAAGCTGATCGCGGGCGAGGCGCAACTCAAGCGTGGAAATGCGCACGACGCGTTGAATGCTTTTCAGGAAGCGCAGAAGCTGGCGGATACCTGGCTGGGCCACTACGACATGGGACTGGCGTATCTGGCGGCGTCGGCGTTTCCCGAAGCCTCGTCGGAATTTGACGTGTGCCTGAAAAGGCGCGGCGAAGCCACCTCCGTTTTTCTCGACGACGTGCCCAGCTACCATCTGCTTCCGCCGGTCTACTATTATCAGGGACGCGCGCGCGAAGGCCTCAATAGCCCTGGAGCCGCCGAATCCTACAAAACTTTTCTAGCTCTCAAAGAAAAAGGCGCCGGTGACCCGCTCGTCGCGGACGCCACCAAGCGCCTGGCTGCCACTCATTAGACTTACGGCTAAGGTACTCGCAACGTCACGGTGCCACTCGTAACACTCTTCTGAGGATTGCTTCCGTCCGTCGCGGTAACCGTGAATTGGAAGATACCGGACGCTGTTGGAGTACCGAAGATAATTCCGCTGGGACGCAGGATTATTCCCGAAGGAAGTGTCCCACTGGCCAAAGTCCAGTTCAACGGACCCACGCCGCCCTGTTCCTGCAGGATATATCCGTAAGGAACGTTGAGAGTAGCGTTCGGCAAAGTAACATTCGCCTTGGCGAGCAGCAGGCTTGTCACCACCCAGCTGTCGTTATTGATGGTGTAGGTAAGCGAATTAAACGGCGTCGAAGAAACGAATCCGCTGAATGCGGTGGTCCCTAGGGTCGGCAAACTACTCAACGGCAAGACGAACCCGTTTGACAGGCTGATGCTTCCGGTAATTGGTGCCGGCACACCCTGAAAAGCTGGCCCCAAGCCGCCATAATTGATGCCTAACGCGGTAACCGGTTGCGGAAGAATGATGGTTACCGCATTGCTCGAGTTCGAATTCGAAGAATCTACGATGAAATCACTCGTGTAACTATTGGGAGGTGGTCCGTAGAAATCACTTCTTGTCACGTTTACATTGGCTCCGGAGGCGGAGAAGTTGACTCCGGAAACTAGCAACGGATTGAAGGATGCGTAGTCCGGCTGCGATGGCGTTCGTATTCCATTGAACCCTAGGTTAGTCATGCCGTTCGCGTTGATACCGAAAGCCGTCGAATTAGAGGATACCGACGTACCTGGAGCAATGCCCTGGTACGTGGTGAACGCTATCGGGCTGAGCGGTGCGGTGCTGAAGTAGCGGTCGGCAGTCGCCAAGAAACTGTTGCCATTGCCATTGGGACCGAATCCTCCAGCTATCAGAACGCTACCATCGTTCAACAGCGTCGCAGTGTTCAGCCAGCGGTTGCCCGTCAGGCCGCCTGTATTTGTGAACGTGGTGAAAGACGGATTGTAAATCTCCGCACTGGCCAATATGTCTGGATTCACCCCTACGTCGAAGCCTCCGGCGATTAGTACGGTCCCGTCCGTCAGAAGCGTCGCGGTCTGAGCGCCTCGGGCAGCATTCAAGTCGCCCGTGAAGGAGAAGGATCCGGCAACGGGATCGTACAGTTCCGCCGTTTTGATGCCGGCAGCGCCGTTAATCAAGCCTCCTGCGATCAGCACCTGTCCGTTGGGCAAGAGTGTGGCGCTTGGATTCTGTCGCCCCACATTTAAACCGCCGGTGTTCGAAAAAGTCTTCAACACGGGATCATATAGTTGCGCGGTCGCATCCAGCCCCGTAGCGACCAGCACCTTGCCGTTAGCCAGCAGGGTTGCCGTGTGGGTGTATCGCGCAAAATTCATCGGTCCCACGGTGGTGAACGTCTTGGCCACCGGGTCGTATAGTTCTGCGCTAGACAAGAGCGTATTCCCAGAAATACCGCCAGCGATCAGAACCGTACCGTCGGCAAGCAGGGTAGCGGTATGTGAGGCTCGCGGTGTAGCGAGACTACCAGTGGTGCTTTTGAAGCTCCCGCTAACGGGATCATAGATTTCCGCGGTATTCAGGTAAAAGACGCCGTCGGCGGTGAGTTGCTGTCCTCCTACGATTAGGACCGTTCCATTATTGAGCAATGTAGCGGTGTGACCCAGTCGCTGAGTCGTCATGGTGGTAACGGTCGCCGTCGTCGCGCTGACGGTCTGCGTAAACGATCCGTTGGAAGGATTGTAAAGTTCGGCTTGGGCTGTTGCTGCAGGGCCTTGGTCGACTTGGCCGCCAGCAACGAGAACTGTGCCGTTCGCAAGTAAGGTTGCCGTTGGGCTTTGGCGGGCAATGCCCGAGTCGCCGGTAGCGCAGAACCCGTTCACGGTAAACAGATTCGAAGTCCCGCTCACTGGCGTTCCCACCACTGTGGCCTTCAGGCTGTAACCAATCTGCCCGCGGTCCACGCTTAAGTCACCGAAGAAAGCATCCCCGGTGGCGCTGGTCTGCTGAGTGAGTGTGCCACCCAAAACCGCCGCGCTACAAGGAGGCGCGCCGTTGAATGACATCGTGACATTGGCTCCGGCTATCGCCGCGCCCTGATTGTCCTGTACGTGCACCTGGATGGGGCTGTTGGGATTCGGTTGACCGCCGGCGTAGTTCGGCGGTTGAGTCACAAAAGTGACATTTCCAGGGACCGACACACTCGAAACGATATTGATGCTGTAGGGCACCGTCAGCACCTGATGAGGATTGGAACTGTCGGTGGCTCGCACGGTGAACGAGGACGTACCCGTCCCTGTCGGAGTGCCCGTGATTGCGCCATTGCTGAAAGTTAGTCCCGCAGGCACCGATCCGCTGATCAATGAAATCGTGATCGGCGCCAGCCCGCCCACCGCAGAGATGGTCTGGCTGTAGGGAGTGCCCTGTGTACCCCCGGTAAGAGGTGTCGTGCCCTCGAAAGGCGGCGGATTCAGGGTCAAAGGCGCTGTTACGTGAATCGTAAAAGTCTGAGCCGAGGTGTGCTGCGGGAGCGCTCCAGTCGCCGTGTCTTTTACCTGAATGGAGAACACGAAAGTTCCTGGGGCGGCAAGCGTCCCGGTGATCGTACCCGTTGCGGAGTTCAAACTGAGATTTGCAGGCAACGCCGAACCTGGCGCGACGCTCCATGTGTAAGTGCTCCCCGGGTTTCCGCCCTGCGCGGCGACCGTCGCGCTGTAGGCCTGCCCCGGAACGGAGTCTGGGAGCGAGGGCGTGGTCACGATTAGCGCAGGCACGGACGGTGTTGGAAGAATCCCGCCAGGATTCGCCAGCGCCGTTTGTGTGTTCACTGCGTGAGGCACCGTCACCGGAGTAAAAAAGTTCAGCGGATTAAAATTGATCGGGGATCCGTCGGTGCTGATCACCCGGAAGTCGATGTAGGCCGTCTCACCAGGCGCGAGGGTGATGCTGGCCTCGTTGGGCACGGAGTTGGTGATATTAGGATTTCCCAGCTGGGGATCACTCGTTGCGTACAGTTTCGGATTGGTGATATTCGCGACCGTGACCCAATGGGTTTCCGTAGTCAGTTGGCAGTCAATCGCGGTGGGCGTCTGGTACAGCTTGTTGAGGATCAACTGCAGCAGAATGCCCGCCGGGACATTGGGATTGGCCGCAACCTGCACCGTATACGTCGCCGTGGTATTGCCGTTATTCGTAATCGGATAGATGACGTCTTCAATCGAACCGTTGGTGACGTTCGGATTGGTGATATTGGGATTCGTAATATTTGGATTGGTCACATCCGGATTGGTGATGTTCGGATTGGTAACGTTCGGATTTGTGGCGCTGACATTTGTCACATTGGGGTTGGTGATATTGGGGTTGGTAACGTTCGGATTCGTAATGTTGGGGTTAGTAATGTTCGGATTGGTGAGGTTGGGATTGGTGATATTCGGATTCGTAACGTTCGGGTTGGTGACTTCGAAATTTGTGATGTTGGGATTCGTCACATTGGGATTGGTGACGTTGGGATTAGTGATGTTCGGATTGGTTACGTCCGGATTAAGAATCGCCGCGGAACTCAACCCATTATTTATCGGCGAACCGCCGATGGAACCAATCTGCACCACGTTTACCGTCACCGTGGCTTGTGCGTTTGTGGAAGTGACGAAGACGCTGCGCGAAACAGAAGAAAAAGGCGGAATGGTGACGTCCAGAGTGGTCTGCTGAGCGAACTGCAGGAACGAAGCCTTCCCGCCGGTGGGTTGATTGGCAATCGAGAAACGCACATTGATGGACGCGCTCGTGACGTTTTGCGCTTCAACCGCGAATGCCCGCTGAAACGGCACAGTCCTTCCGTTGAAAACTGTCGTGCCCAGCGGTTTTGAATTGCCCTTAGCTCCGGCGATTAAGCCGCCGGTAATTTGCGCTGTATAAATATTCTGATTGCGCATGCCTTCCTGGCCGGTGACACACCTCGGGAGGGTCGCGCCAGAGTCAAAAACGCTTCTCGTGTTATCCGGGACCGGTGGAGTGTAATGTGTCCAATCGCCATTGGCCGGCGGTACCACGTCGCGGTTGTCGGTCCAGGTGGCATGAAATTGGGGGTTCACGCTTGGTGTGAAGTTATATGCCCATCCGCTGCCATTGGGCACGAACGCCGGCGACGGCACTACGTCAATGTAGTCCCCGAGGAACGGAACTTCTCCCTGCGAAAAAATCGGCAAATTTGGAACGTTAAATTTGAACTGCTCAATGCTTGGCAAATTCGGATTTACGCAGCACCCATAAGCATATTGAGAAACCAACACGGATGGCCCGAGCGTGATGGTGGGAAAAATTCCCAGCTGCAGTACGCGGAGGTCCAGTGTGTGACGCCGGACCGTCAGTCCCGCATCGTCAATAAACGGAGTAAACACCTTGCTGGGAGAGCCCGGCAACTCGCCCTCAGGCGTTACTGTCGCGGTGTAACCCGTGGGACTTTTTGGCGTCGAGGTATAGACGTTCTCATAGTGATCCAGGCGCAAATCGTAATAGAGCAGCGTCAATCGGCCATTTGCAAAGGTGATCGCCGGCATGATCTGGTGCCCGCGGCCCGACGGATTGGTTTGCGAGTTCGTCCCCGGATTGTCCACCATAAATGCCGGCGTCCAATGGGTGCCGTCAATGGATCCGGCGGCCACTACCCGAGCGTCTCCGCTGGCCACCATTCCCTTGGCCGAGAAAGCCACGTAAACAAATCCGAACAGGTCCGTCGCGAGTGAAGGATAGGCGTTCGTGCGGATCGATGTATTAGTGGTGCCCTGATCGAAAGGCGTAAAGGTGGAAATGTGCACCGGCGCGCCAAAACTCCGCCCCGCGTTCGCAGAGACCGCGGTCATGATTGCGTCGGGAATGCCGGCGGACTTGAATTGTCGCCACGCCACGTATACGTTGCCGTTCAGCGCGTTTACCGCAATGGTGCTGCCCTGGCTGGTAGTGTTTCCGGTGTTGACTTGCACCGGCGTGCTCCAGGTGACCCCGCAATCGGTGGAGCGCGTAAACATCAGGTGCGTCGGCGTGGCATTGTCCTTGCTGCCCTGAAGAAAATCCGTGTACGTGATGTACATATTTCCGGCCGCAAACGATTGATGCACCGTCAGCGGTCCACCGTTAGGCCCGACACCGGGCTCATTCGCGTTGAAAGAACAGCTCAACGCGCCGGACCTCGGAATGTCCACGGCCATCGCCGGTTTGTCCAGAAATTGTGAAGCGTTGCCCGTTGCTACGATGTGCGTATCAATATATGTAATGGGATCGGCATTTTCGTTGTTGTTCAGGTCGTTATAACGGGCCACGAAGATACTGCTGCGCGAACTCGCCGTCGTCGAGCTGGTCGCGCGATCGAATGCTAGACCGGCGTAAAAAAGCATTCCGTTCGTGCCGGCGCGCACCACCGGATCGGCGCCTGCCTGGTAAGTGCCCCGAAGTGTCGTGTCAGTACATTGTGGGTCGGTGTATGGGCAGCCCGGCAGCAGCGTGCTGCGCCACGTTAGTCCGCCATCGAAAGACTTGAACAGCCCCAGCCACGCGTCTCCCGTTTCTTCGCCGCCACTCAAAACCGTTTCCAGGTCCACGGTGCGATAGTCGTTGGCGCCCGCCAGGATATGCATGGGATTTCGGGTGGATACCGCCATGGACGGTTCGTTCTGGCGCTGCAGGAAGGGGTCGCCGCCCGGCCAACTCGTCCCCGAGACCATGTTGACGTTTTGACCCGCCACCTGAGCTGGCGCGGGGGAAGCAAACACCAGCGCACACACGGCGAGGATTAGAATCCACGTAGCCTGATACAGAAAACGCATTAGGAACTCCTGACAGTTAATCGTTACTCGCCGCACGTCTGCGCGAACGCCGCTCTGCCAGGCATTCCGGATAGAACCGGAGAAACACAGCCCTGTGGCCGCACTCTAAACGCGCAAGGGGACACATCTGACTACGACGCAGAGAGTTTCCCCTGAAGGTAGTGGCAAGTCAAGAAAGGAAATGGTTGGTTGGTTCGTTCACGTAACGTGATAAACGGGGATTACCAGTGATTTCGTAAACACTCGGGACCTTACATCCGGCTGACAATTTTTTGCGCCAGACCCTTTTCCATGTCTCGCATGTCTGCGATATTGTCGAGCACATTCCTGTTGCCGCTGCCCAGATTTTTGGTCAGCAACTCCGACGGCATCATGATTCGGAATCCATCTTCGCCATGCCGCACAGTGAGCATGCCATTCTGAAAATAGGCCTCATCGCCCACCCCCTCCACGGATTGAAGCTCCGTTCCTGGAGCCATGGTCATCAGCTTGCCGCCCGCCTTGGTTGCGGTCATCAAGATTTTTCCGCTGCCCCACTCAAACTCTACGAAGGCTCCCGCGCCGGTTCCATCAGCCGAAGCAAAGTTGCAGGTTTGATTTTCAGTGTGCGCTTCTGTGACAGCGACGCCCGTCGCAGCCGCCACCTCCGATGCTGTCAGAAACGAACACGGATCGCGATGGGACGGCGCGCTCGATTTTCGACCCCGCGAATGCGCGTCGCTCGGCATCTCGATGCCGTAGTCCTTCGCCGCCGTCGCGACTCTATTTTTCGCCCAGTACGCCGCGTACATCAGCACTGCCGCAAATCCGCCAAAAATCACCACGCAGACGACCAGCACAATAAGCAATGTATTGCTTGATTTCGCCGGCGCCGCCGCGGCACCAGCCGCTGCTGCCGGCGCCGTGTGCAGAGACGCGACCGGCGTCGCCGCGGGCATCGCGTCAGAGGAATCTGCGCCGCACGCCGGACAGAATCTACCGCCGTCCAGCGGTTTACCGCACTTGCCGCAAAATGCCGCCATAGTCTTACCTCAGTTCGGTGGATCGTTTGAGTACTTGTGCTTTCGATGGTTTACTTCAACATTGCGCCACGTACGGTCGCATCTTATGTCTTTTTGCAGTTCCTGGCTGGACAATCCGGATGTTTATCTGGCGTCGGCGGGAAACACGGTGTGTTGAGATGCCGGCATGGGAGCATCGCCTTTGCGGTCGCGCCACAAAATTGAATTCAGCAGCTTGTTGTTGGCCTCGTCCGCGTGGCGCCAGTTCATCGCGGCCGATTCTTTTGCGCCCGCGGCGGACGCGTCGTTGGTTTTGAAGATCAGTTGGTTGTGTAGATTGCTGTAGTCAGCTTCAAACCCCGGCTGGTTGCCGGTGCCGGAAAACAGCGACGACATCACCGGCGCGTAGGCGTCGTTGTGATTCATCGGCGGCAAGCCCAGCAACGCTCCCATAGTGCGCACCAGACTCACAGTGGTGAAGAAACCGTGCTCGATAAAAGGATGTTCCGTCGAACCCTGCGCGTACTTGCTGATGAGCAGCGCGATACTGCGATGCGCATCCACGTGGTCAGCGCCGTCCTGTGCGTCATCCTCCACGATGAAAATCGCGGTGTCTTCCCAATAAGGACTGTGTGACACCGCGTCAACTACTCGCCCCACTGCCAGATCGTTGTCCGCCACTGAAGCGGCTGGCGTGGGGAAACCCGGCCGCGTCCCGCCCGTGTGATCGTTCGGCAAGCGCAACAATACGTAGCTGGGGAGTTCCCGTGATTTGATGTTTTCCTTGCGCCCGCGCACAAAGCCGTCGAACTCGCGTAAGAATTCATCCACGCGGAGTTGATCGGGATAGTCGACTTTGAAATCAGCGAAGCGTGGATCGAAATGTCCGCGCAGTTCTCGTTTGGTGGCTACGTTGCGGCGCAGCACCGGCACTGGCCACGGATAGGGACTGGGCACACCTGCGGGTAGCGGCTGTCCCAGCTTGATGACATTGTGCACGCACACGCCCGCTGGAACGGACGGCGTGCCTTGCTTGGGCGAGCTCTGCGAAGCGGGTTTGTCGCCGCACCATTCGCTGGCCACGAATTCGCCATAGTGCCGATAACTCAATCCGTGGCGCGCGACGTTACCCCACAGGTATCCGGTGCTGGGCTCGTTGACGTCCGGCTCATCGTGCTCTAGAGGGGATTCATCGGCGACCAGGCCCTCGAAATCATAGGTGCGTTCCTGGCCGCGATATGCGATCTGCCACGTTTTTTCATTGTAATCGCTGGAGATTGCGGCTGTTGACCACATGTGTCCGTCGCCGGAGACTTCGCCGGAGTCGTAGAAATTATCGAGCACGCCAAACTGCAACGCCAGTTTGTGCTGATTGGGAGTGATGTCCGCGCCGTAGAGCGTAAGCGATGGATCCCCGTTACCGACTTTCAGATCGCCGAGAATCTGATCGTAGGTGCGATTTTCCTTGATGATGTAAATCACGTGATGAATAGGATTTGCGCCCGCGGCGAAGGGAAGTGCGGTTGGATCGGAGAGGAGTTGCATTTGTTCCTGCGCCACGCGCGTGAACTCTGGCAAATGTTTTTCGATGTCTTCCAGTCTGATGCGCGCGATGGAGCCGTGAAGCAAAGTGGCGATGTAAGGGTGAAGGGGCTTGCCGTTCGCCGGTTGGACGGCGAGGGTATTTCCGTTTGGACCTGTACCGAGGCCTTTGCCGGTGGCGACCAGTAAATCCTCGCCGGCGGCTGCCACTGCGAGCGTGTACCACTCGGTCGGGATAAAACCTAGCGCGCTCACCGTAGCTGGATGCAAATGGCCATTGGTCAGTTGCGTCGTGTCGAAAACCGCGACAGAATCTGTCGCTGCGCTAGCGGCGAACAGGCGTTTTCCGTCTTTGCTTTGCGCCAGCGCATCGGTTTCGTTGCCGGAGAATTCCTGCTTCGGTAATCGGGTGGAGAGGAGCGCATGAACGGTACCCGTGCGCGTGTCGATCGCGGCAACAGCGTCCGCATTGGCTAGCGCGACGTAGAGTGTCCGTTCATCCGGGGAAATAAGCATCGCGGTTGGATGCGAACCGGGCGCTACAGGAGATTTTGGCCGTAGCAGCGGAATGCGCCGAACTACCGTTTTTCGGTTGAGATCAAGTTCCGCGACCTGCGAGGCATTCCACAGGCTGCACCACGCACGGCGGCCGTCGCGAGCGGCCACAACGGTGTAGGGAAAAGAAGAAGGCACAGAGCGGTGGTTCCCCAGGTCAAACCGTGCCAGTTCGGTTCCGGAATCTGCATCAAGCAAGACAACGTTGTCGGAAAGATTGTTGGCAACAAGCAGTCGATCGTTGTGGGTACCTGCGACCGACGGGCTGCCTTTAGCGGGAAGAACTACGAGTCCGGCCGGATAAGGAATGGCGCGGCCGGGGGGAACCTTGTTCAAATCACTAGCCACATGGGTTCCAGCGGGGATGGGTTGAAGCGCAATTTTCAGGAAACGATCGCTGACAATTTTACCCTGGTCGAATTGATAAACCGCGATACCGTTTCCGGTGTTCCCAGCATGTTCCCCGGAAGGGTCGCCGATCGAGCCAACCGAGGCGTACAGCCGCTTGCCATCCGGACTGAACGCCAGTCCAATGAAATAGCTTTGGTGCGCGTCTTCGGGGAGGCGATCCTCTGGGAAGTCGGCGACTTGGTTGGTTTTTAAATCGACGATAGCGATGGACTGTTTGTTGCCAGATTCCGCAGAGCCGTAGCCGTTGTTGAGAAGGGCAGCGTAGCGGCCGTCGGGGCTGAGCGCTATCGTCTCCGGAAAGCCGTTGGTACGCTGCGGCGAACCCGGCGTTGGCCTCACGATTGTTTTGCCATTGGGAAGCGTGCGCTTCTCTAACTGACTCGAAGCGAGCGAGACAAAGAGAAACGAACACAAGAGCAGACAAGGAATTCTTACTATGGCGGACACGCTGGCCTCCGTGGAGATAAATTTCTGCCGGCTCGCAGAGGGCTAAATCCGGCTACCATTGAAACGCGGAATTGAGGAGAGCACAAGTTACGTAGCCAAAATATTCGCCTGAAGAGGCCGCCTGCCTTGAGGAGATGGATGGCTAAAACCGAATCCGACTTGCTCATCGAACGGACCGCAGATTACGGCGGGCCATACTCTCAAGTTGCTAGGCAGAATGATATGGCGTTATCCAGGACTTGTCCGAGCACCTGGAGACGCGTTTGAATCGGAGGCGGACTGTGTGCTGGCCTGAAGATTGTAGGCGGAGTTGACCATACCGAAATGGGAGAAGGCTTGCGGGAAATTGCCGAGCAGTCGGCGGTCAACGGGATCGTACTCTTCGGAGAGCAAGCCAAGGTCGTTGCGAATTGCTAGCACGCGGTCGAACACAGCTCGAGCCTCGATGTGGCGTCCTTGAAGCGCATAATTATCGGCCAACCAAAAGGTACAAGGCAGAAATGCGGCTTCTCCGTGCGGCAAGCCATCTACTTTCTCATCGATGGTGTAGCGGTTCACGAATCCGTCTTTGGACAGCAGTCTCTTTTCAATAGCTTCTACCGTGCCGCGCACGCGAGCATCGTTGGCCGGCAAAAAGCCCACGATGGCCATCATCAACAAACTGGCGTCGAGGTGTTTCGATCCGTAAAATTGCACGAAGGAGTTGATTTCGCTGTCAAATCCCTTGCTACACACTTCCTGATGAATTCGGTCGCGCAGGTTGCGCCATTTTTCCAGCGGAGCATCGGTCCGCCAGCCGCGTTCCGCGGACTTCACCGCGCGGTCCATCGCCACCCAGGCCATCATCTTTGAATGCGTGAAGTTTCTGCGTGGGCCGCGAACTTCCCAGATACCCTCGTCAGGTTCCTCCCAGGCGGTTTCAAGATGTTCGATCAGCGCGAGGCCCACGCCCGGTCCAGCATCTTTCTCGCGCTGAATTCCGGCTTCACGGCATAGATAAAGCATGTCGATAATCTCGCCGTAGACATCAAGCTGAAGCTGTCCGTAGGCGGCGTTGCCGGTGCGCACTGGTGCCGAACCCTCGTAGCCGGCGAGCCACGGAAGCTCCAGTTCGGCGAGTCGGCGCTCGCCACGCAGCCCATAAACAATATTGAGCTCGGAAGGCTTGCCGGCCACCGCGCGAATCAACCATTCGCGCCAATCGCGAGCCTCTTCGATGTAACCTGCGACGATCAACGCATGCAGAGATAGTGTTGCATCGCGCACCCAACAGAAGCGGTAATCCCAGTTGCGCACGCCGCCGATCAATTCGGGTAAAGACGTAGTGGGCGCGGCGACGATCGCGCCCGTCGGAGCG
>JBBSFG010000081.1:0-12684 GCA_038238965.1 Candidatus Acidiferrales bacterium
ATCTCCGTGAAACTTGCGGGACCCGCGGTGGTCATCAGTTTTGCGCTGGGCGCGATGGTGGCCGTGACGGTGATGTGGGCGCTGGCGGAAATGGCCGCCGCACATCCGGCGGCGGGCTCATTCGGGCTGTACGCGGAAATGCATGTGCACCCCTGGGCGGGTTTCGCGGTTCGCTATACCTACTGGTTGTGCCTGGTGTTCGTGGTGGGCAGCGAGGTGGTGGCGGCATCCATCTATTGCAAGTATTGGTCGGCGCTTCCGTCGTGGGTATGGATCGCGGGATTTTCCGTCGGAATACTTTACGCCAATACGATTAGCGTCAAGAGTTTTGGCTCATTCGAATACTGGTTCGCGATGATCAAGGTGGTGACCATCGTGGTGTTTCTGATACTGGGAAGCGCGCTTTTGCTGGGCTTGGGATTTCCGAGAATTGGTTTCGCGAACTACACGGCGCATGGCGGGTTTTTTCCCCACGGGTGGAGCGGCGTGGGGCTGGGCGTGACCATGGCGATTTTCAGCTTTCTGGGGATTGAAATAGGAGGAGCCGCGGCGGGGGAAGCGGCTAACCCGGAAATTGCCGTGCCGCGCGCGATGCGCCGAACCCTTGCGTTCCTGGTGCTCTTTTATCTGGGCGGCCTGGCCATCGTAGTCGGACTCGTTCCGTGGAACGAACTGGGACTGGTGGAGAGTCCCTTCGTGCGCGTGTTCCGCTCGGTGGGCATTCCCGGAGCGGGCCACGTGATGAATTTCGTGGTGCTGACCGCCGCGCTTTCGAGCGCCATGTGCAATCTGTACTTCGCGGCGCGGCTGCTTTTTTCGCTGGCACGCGGCGGCTATGCGCCGGCGTCGCTGGGAAAACTGAGCAAGCGAGGAATGCCGGCGATCGCGGTGCTGGCTTCTGGCATCGGCTTGGTCATCGCGCTTGTTCTTTCGCACTATTTCGAGGCCACGGCTTTTGTCTTCCTGATCGGGCTGGCATTTTTTGGCGGGCCGTTCATCTGGATCATGATTCTGGTGACGCACCTGGCGTTTCGGCGCGCCAATGAACGCGCGGGCAAGCCGGTGATGCGCTTCGCCCCACCCGGGCCGTGGAGTTCGCTATTCGGGCTGGCGGCGCTGCTGACCGTGTTGATCTCCACGTGGTGGGTACCGGGATTTCGGATCACCATGGTGGCGGGCGGGGTGTGGCTGGCGTTCATCACGGTGTGCTACCTGATGTGGTCGCGGGTAGCGCGCGAAAGAGCGAATACATAAAGTAAAATGCGGTTATTGTGGACAGGCGATGATTGACCTTCTCGAATGGCGCAGCGAGTTTCCGATTCTGGAAAACTCCACCTACATGATCAGCAATTCGCTGGGCGCGATGCCACGCGCGGTTTACGAAAGCGTGCGCGCATATGCGGATTCATGGGGAAACCGTGGAATACGCGCGTGGGAAGAAGGCTGGTGGGAAATGGCTGTCGGCGTGGGCGACAAGATTGCGCCGCTGATCGGGGCGGCGGCGGGCGAGCTGTCGCTGCACCAGAACGTGACCATCACGCAGGCGGTTATCAGCTCGTGTTTCGATTTTGGCGGGGCGCGAAACAAAATCGTTATGGTGGAGCAGGAATTTCCTTCCGTGCAGTATTTCTACAATGAACAACGGAGGCTGGGCGCACGGATCGAGACGGTGGCGAGCGCGGACCCGATTCGCATCGATCTACATAAGCTGCTGGCGGCCATCGATGAAACCACTTTGCTGGTGCCCATCTCGCTGGTTCTCTTTCGCAGCTCGTACATTGTGGACGCGCGCGCGATTGTTGAACGCGCGCATCGCATGGGCGCTCATGTGGTGCTGGATGTTTTTCAGGGCACCGGTACGATACCGATGGACGTCCGCGGCCTGAATGTGGATTTCGCAGTGGGAGGAGTTTTGAAATGGCTGTGCGGCGGACCCGGCGTCGCCTATTTATACGTGCGAGAGGATTTGCGCGCGAAGCTGCGGCCGGCGCTGACGGGCTGGCTGGCGCACCGGCGTCCTTTTGGATTTGAAACCGGCACGATCGATCGCCGCGAAGATTCCTTTGGTTTTCTGAACGGCACGCCGCATATTCCCGCGCTGTATGCATGCCGGCCCGGGCTCGAAATCATCAATAAGGTGGGGATAGTGGCGATACGCGAGAAATCGCAGCGGCTGACAGCGCGGCTGTTGGCAGGCGCAAAATCGCGCGGGTGGCAGGTGAATACGCCGGAAAGTCCGGCGGAGCGAGCGGGCACGGTGTCGGTAGAGTGCCCCCACGCCGAGGAAGTTTGCCGGGAACTGGTAGCGCGAAATGTGCTGGTCGATTACCGGCCCAAGGCGGGAGTGCGCATCTCGCCGCACTTTTACAACAGCGAAAGCGAATGCGATTTTGTGCTGGCGCAAATGGAAGAAATTGTGGCCGGCCTTAAAGGACAAACGCAGGGCGCAGCGGCCAGGGATTTGACGGCGGAATGACCACCGTTCATCCCGATCTTTCCATCGTCATTCCGGCCTTTAACGAAGAATTGCGCCTGCCCGCTACTCTGGATCGCCTCGCGGAGTATCTGCCCACTTTAGGGTTGCAAACGGAAGTGCTGATCGTCGATGACGGATCGCGCGACCGCACCGCGGAAGTGGCGAAATCGTTTGACCGGAAAATTTCCGGACTGCGCGTGCTGTCCAACGGAACGAATCGCGGAAAAGGATACAGCGTACGTCACGGGATGCTCGAGGCGGCGGGCGATCTGGTGCTCTTCACCGACGCCGATCTTTCCGCGCCTATCGAAGAATCGGACCAACTGATCGCCGCGCTGCGAAACGGGTACGACGTGGCCATCGGCTCTCGGGCCCTGAATCGCAGCCTGATCAGTACCCACGAATCGGCCTTCCGTGAACTTGCCGGAATTATCTTCAATCGCATCGTGCGCGTGGTTCTGTGGCTGCCGTTCGTGGACACGCAGTGCGGCTTCAAAGCCTTCCGGCGGGAGCGCTGCCGGATTATTTTCGAGCTGCAGCGCATCGAGGGATTCGGATTCGACCCGGAACTGCTGTATCTGGCGCGGCATTTCCGCCTGCGTGCCATTGAAATCCCGGTGCGCTGGGGCCATTCGCCGGACACCAAGGTGAGCATGCTGCGTGACAGTTTGAAGATGTTCGTGGATATTTTTGTGATTCGCTGGAACGCGTTGATGGGGCGCTATGCGCGCGCGAAAGCCTCGTCAACTTTGTAGCATAAAGTACTTGACAACTTCTCCCGGCCCTGCTATTTTGCCCTCATGTTGAAAAGTGGCTCCGCGCCCGTTCCTTCGCCACGCACCGGCCCTATTCCCATTGACGCCCGGGCCGCCGATCACCTTCGCTATATTCGCGAAACCATGGAGTCCGCCGCGGAGTTCACCGCGGTGCCCGGTTGGGGCGGCGTGGCCATGGGCATCACCGCGCTGCTGGCGGCGTGGGTGGCTTCGCAGCAAGGCACCCCGCGGGCGTGGTTTGGCGTGTGGCTCGTGGAAGCGGTGATCGCGGTGGCTATTGCCGCGCCGGCTTCGGCCACCAAAGCGCACCGGGCCAATTCAAAGCTGTTCTCCGGACCCGGGCGAAAATTCTTTTTCAGTTTTGCGCCGCCGATCATTGCCGGCGGGTTGCTGACCTTTGCGTTTTACAGCACCGGTTCGTTCGGGGTGTTGCCCGGCGTGTGGCTGCTTTTGTATGGAGCGGCGATCGTAACCGGCGGGGCGTTTTCCGTGCGGGTGGTACCGGTAATGGGGCTGCTGCTCATGGCGCTGGGCGGCTGCGCGCTGTTCGCGCCCGCGGCGTGGGGCGACCTGTTCATGGCCGCGGGCTTTGGAGCGGTGCAAATCGCATTCGGTATCTGGATCGCCCTGCGTTATGGAGGGTAAACAACATGGCTAAATCTGCTGTAGTTCCTCAAGACCGCGCCGGGCGTTCGCGGCAGCGCGAAGATTCGATCGCCACAGTTAGAGAACAATCGAAGGAACAGAAGCGCGAGGCCGTTTCGCCCGATCTCGACCGGCTGATTCACGAGCGCATCCGGCTGGGCATTGTGAGTGCGCTGGCGGTGAACCGTTCGCTGACCTTCAACGAATTGAAGGCTCTGCTGAAAACCACGGACGGAAATCTGAGCGTGCACGCGCGGAAACTGGAAGAAGCGAATTACATCGTGTGCACAAAGTCCTTTGATGGGCGATTGCCGAAGACGGAATACCGGCTGGCGGGAGCGGGACGGCGAGCGCTGGAACGCTACCTGAACCACATGGAAGCATTAATCCGCGCCACACGGGAAAAGTAAGAATCGGCGGGAGCAGGCCGGGACACTGTCAGGTTCGTATACTTTGTATTGCAGAGTAGTTTGTGGCGCGTAGTATCGGAGGGTCGCGCATGCCATCTTTGACTTCGATTGAGTCGGCAAGTTCGCGGCTTCATAAGGCCGGTATCCATGTGGCCATTATTTCGGATGGGAACGGGCGGTGGGCTACTTCAAAGGGCCTGCCCCGTTCGGCCGGGCACCGCGCCGGGGCTGAAACCGCGCGAAGCGTTATCGCGGCGGCGCCCCGCCTGGGAATTCACACTTTGACGCTGTTCGCGCTTTCCTCGGCAAACTGGCAGCGTCCCGCGCACGAGGTGGCCGCCATCTTGCGACTGTTGCATGAATATCTCTTGGTGGAGACTTCCCGCTGTATAGACGAGGGCGTGCGGCTGAATGTGATCGGGCGGCGCGATCGCCTGCCGGCAACACTCCGCCAAACCATTAGCGACGCAGAGGCTGCGACAGTCGCCGGCGGACGGCTGCATCTGCGGTTGGCCATCGATTATTCGGCGCGCGAGGCCATCTACCTGGCGGCTTGCCGTTTTTACAAGGTGACGGAATTATCCTGTGAAGCGTTTGGAAACGTCATGTCGGAGTTCAACCGTGGAGGTTCGACGGACGTGGATCTGTTGATTCGCACGGGCGGTGAGCAGCGGCTGTCTGATTTTCTGTTGTGGGAATGCGCCTTTGCGGAATTTGTGTTTGTACAGAAGCGTTGGCCGGATTTTACGCCAGGCGATTTGCAGGCCGCGGTGGAAGAGTTTGGCCGCCGCGAGCGCACACGGGGCAGTTTGCCGGAAGCGATTGCGGGTTGAGTTGGCACTCCTTAATGAGGATGGCGCTGATACAAAATGCGCCAGTGTGCGCTTTGCATTTTGTTCAAGTCATCCCACCCTCGCAAGTGCAGCGAGGGTAGGCCACCCGAACCAACTGCAACTTCAGGGCTGCGTGGCTGGTCCTTCGCCTGTTAGGGCAGAGCTGAGGGTAAACGGGCGCGGTGCATGGCGAAGGCCTTGTGCAGAATGCGCAGGGTGGTCTCGGTAAGGTGAAAGCGGTCGAGGTCGTCTTCGCGCGCGAATTCGAGGTCGGTGACGTCGCTGGCGGCCGCGTGCTCTCCGCTGATGCGCTCGCAAAGATAGTCGGCGATTACATAGTGATAGCGCGGCCTGGAAACTTTGCCGGGCACCGCGCCGGCCGGTTGCTCGATGATGATGCGATCGAACACCTCAATGAGGCCAAGTACGCCAACGCGCAAGCCGGTTTCTTCCAGTAATTCGCGGGCCACGCCTTCTTCCAGAGCTTCTCCGAGTTCCAGCATGCCGCCCGGGATGGACCACTCCCCACGCAACGGCTCGCTGGCGCGGCGGATCAGCAGGGCCCGGCCGCCGTCGATAACCACGCCGCCGACACCCACCAGGGGACGCTCAGGATATTCGCGGGAAGTAGCCATTTTGCCGGGAGACCACACCCCAACCGGGGACATGTTCCGTGCCACACATTTTATTTCCGCACACGCGATTTACGTACACAGTTGACTTCATACTGCGGAGTATATAATACGCTTCACGGCAGCCAGCGGGCTTCGCGACGCTGCCGGGCCGACAACCGGATGGAGGATGGAGCCGTGATTCGCTGCCCTGAGTGTTCGACCGAAATCGATGTCGACGAAGACGAAGTGGAAGAAGGAGAAATTTTGAGCTGCCCGGAGTGCGAATCCGAGCTGGAAGTTTCGCAGATTCATCCAGTTCATCTGAACATCATCTCCGACGACGAAGAGGACGATGACGAGGATGACGAAGAGGAAGCCGAGGTAGCGGAGAACGGCGACTCGCTGGACGAGGAAGAAGAAGAGGAAGAGCTCGACGAAGAGTAATGGAGCTTTCCGCGCGGTACGTTGCATCTCCCGGGATGCGTAAGCCATCTAAGATAACAAGCCAAACAGCGGCGAGAAATTGGGCGAAAAGCGGGCAATTATGCCATCGGACAGCAAGGTGATGCATCGCCAACGGCGAATTATCGTTCTTGCAACCGTCGCAATCGGGCTCGCGGCGGCGTGTACAGTTTCTAGCGTTGCGCTAACCCAGCAGGAGCCGGCTGTCAGCCAAGGCGCCAGTCCTGCAGCTTCCGGGAGTTCGTCGGCGGCGAAACACAGCCACGCCAACGATCTGTTGATTCGCGGCACAGTTTTCAACGAGCGCGGGCTATCGATGGAGGGCGTGAAACTGCGTATCCAGCGGGCGGGTGCCAGAAAGCCCCACTGGGAAACGTTTTCGAACTTTAGAGGTGAGTTTGCCGTTCGCGTACCGCAAGGCGCGGATTACGAGATTGCCGCGGAGAACAAAGGCTTCACCAGACAATCGCAGGCGGTGGACGGAAAAACTGGCGTCGCGGAAGAAAAAGTGATCTTTCACCTGGAGCCGTTAAAGGGAGGAAAGCCATGAAGCTTACACGGCAGGTCGTCTGGCTGGCTGCGGTGCTTTTTGTCTTCGCGGCGGCCGCGGGAGCCCAGGACGCCAAACACGAATCGCAACTGCGCAGCGTTCACGGAATTGTCAGTGACAAGGCGGAAACGCCCATGCCGGGCGGAGTGGTATTCCTGAAAAATACGCGGACCAATGCGGTGCGCAGTTACATCGCCGAGGACGAGACCGGCAGTTATAAATTCAGCGGGCTCGATCCCAACGCGGATTATGAGATTCACGCGGAGAAAGACGGGGCAAAATCTCCGACGCGTACGATTTCAAGCTTTGAAAGCCGCAAGGAAGTGGTGGTGAATTTGAAAATCGATACGAAAAAGAACTAGCGCGGGACGACGAAGCCGTCGAAATATCGAAAGCATCGCGATGTAAAACGCGCCGGAATTTTCTGGTGCGTTTTTTTTATGGGCCACGGAAATGGCGCCGATTTACAGGCGAAACTCCTGTCGCTATCTAGCTTTGATGGCGGATGCGTTCAGCCAGCGTGCGGGCGCGCTGGCGGGCAATGTCGACAAAGCGGGTGTCGTTGCCGATCTGGTCGAGCATCGGCAAGGCGCACTGCGGCTCGGGCAGCAACTTGTGATTCAAATCCGTTTCAAACTGCAGCAGCGCGTCGTTGATTCCCAAGCGGTCGTAACGCATGCGCCGGGTTAGCAGCATCACATGTTCCTGCTGCCGCGCCAGTCCTTCGAAAATCTGGAGCAGCTGGGTGGCTGCGGAATTGAGCGTGTAATTGAATTTTACTTCGTGAACTTCCGCGCCCTTTTCCCATGTAAATGTTTTTTCGCCCAGGTTGGCGATTTTCCGGTGAACGTCCAGATCCTGCCCCTGAAAATGGTTCAATTTTTCCACCAGGTCGAACATCCGGGAACGCAGCCCTGCGGTGATCTCAAAAAGCGAAGCCCCGGGATCTTCGTCCAGTTGGCGAATTTCATACGTTGCGGGCCGGCCGTCTTCGAACACGACGATTTCGATGAACTCCGGCGAGCTGGACTTGAAAATACGGCGGAAACGGAGTTTTGCAGTGTCCGCCGGTGACACGGTCGCGGAAGATACGCCAGCCGCGCGTTCGGCGAGCAGCCCTGGCGAGGCACAAAATCCTGAGGGAATCACTGCGAGAATCGACGCGAGGCCCAGAATCGTAAACGTAAATCGCGTGAGATAATTCTTCATCTGGCCGGTACGATGCGCGGAAAACCCCCACGCGTTGCGTAGGATCCGGTGGGGCCAGTAACGCTACCCGGCGCGCCTGCACTTCTGTCCATCCTGCGCGGTTGTTTCGCGGATTCGGGCAATTTGAATTTTCTGTGCGTCCATTCGGTCTGCAGGTGACAAAGAGCCACCGCCAGCGCGTCGGCGGCGTGGGAAGGCTCCGGAATTTCGGCCATGGTCAGCAATGCTCGCACCATTTCCTGCATTTGTCGCTTATCGGCGTGCCCGTAGCCCGCCACCGAAGATTTTACTTCGCGAGGCGAATAGCTGTGCACGGAGACGTTGTGCTGCGCGGCGGCCAGCAGGACTACGCCTCGCACTTCCGCCAGGCGCAACGCGGTACGTACATTCAACGCGGCGAAAACAGCCTCGACAGCAATGGCATCGGGCTGAAACTCTTCGATCAGTTCCGATAGCCGCGCATGCACATCCTGCAGCGCCGCTCCTGAGGATTCCTTCCGCCGCTTGGCGCTAATGAACAGGGCGCCGCAATGCAGCATGCGGGAGTTTCGTCCATCGCTTTCCACCACTCCGTAACCGGTCGGCCCGGCAGCGGCCGGATCCACTCCCAGGACGCGAATGAAGCCATTATTCGTTGATTTGTGGAGACCGTTCACGGTCCCAAGTCTACGGCGTTAGCAGCAACCCTGCCAGAATATTTGTGCGCTCCGTTTCACAAGCAAAAAGGTACAAAACAAAAACGGCCAGTGGATTTGTCCACGGGCCATCCTGAAGAGAAGCTGTACGACGCTTCCTGGAATTCGCTAATTTGCACCTACCGCGGCCTGGATTTCCGATTCATCGATATCGAAGTTGGCGTACACGTGCTGCACGTCGTCATGCTCTTCCAGAGCTTCCACCAGCCGGACCATCTGGGTGGCCTGCGCGCCGGTCAGCTTGATGTAGTTTTGCGGCACCATGCTGACTTCCGCCGACGCCGGCGTGATTCCCGCCTTGCCCAGCGCTTCCTTTACTTTGTCCAACGCTTCGGGCGGCGTAACGATGTACCAGCTTGAGCCATCGTCCTTCAGATCTTCCGCTCCCGCTTCCAGCACAATATCCAAAAGTTTGTCTTCGCCGGCGGCGTCTTTCGCCACGGTAATTTCGCCCTTGCGGCTGAACATCCAGCCCACAGCTCCGGCTTCGGCCATATTTCCGCCGTTCTTGCTCATCATGTGCCGGAACTCGCCCACCACGCGATTGCGGTTGGTGGTCACCACCTGGATCAGCATGCCGACTCCACCCGGTCCGTATCCTTCGAAGGTAGCCTCTTCGTACTGCTCCCCTTCCAGTTGACCGGTGCCGCGTTGAATAGCCCGCTCGATATTGTCGTTGGGCATATTCTCATTCTTGCCGGCGAGAATCGCGGTTCGCAGGCGAGGATTGGAGGTGGGGTCGCCGCCGCCGATGCGGGCGGCGATGGTGATTTCACGAATTACGCGGGTGAAGGCGCGGCCGCGTTTGGCGTCAGTGGCTGCCTTTTTGTGCTTGATGGTTGCCCATTTTGAATGCCCGGACATAACACATCCTCTTTTATGAAAATCCTGCTGAAAACGGCTCCGCCTGCTCTGCGGGTTTGCTGCTGGGTCGCTAACGGACCGCTCGCGGTCGATAAGATATCGCCGCCGGGCGGGCCCTCGGGTACACGTTGCGGAGACTACGGTGAGCCGGAACCCCTGTAAAACTTAGGCAGTCTAGCACAGCCATGCAGAGCTGGGGAACCAGTTCGAGCACCGCAAACAGTCGAACGAACTAAAGAGTATTTCGCGCGCGATCCGCTGGCTGCGAGCCCAACTCGTTGGTCCCGAGCGCCTTTGCATATTGCGCGGCAATCGCGCTCCAGGAAAAGTAACGCACCTGCGCTTCCCGGCTGCGCGCGGCAAGCAACTCGCGGTAAGCGCCGTCGCTTAAAACGCGCAACAGCGCCGGACCAAACTCACTTGCAGCCATTTCCGGGATTAACACAACTCCGGCATCCGTGATGGGCGGAGCAGTTTCGGAGCCTTCCGCAGCAATCACCGGCAAACCGCAGGCGATGCCCGCGATGGCGCTGCCGCGGCGGCTGGATATTTGACCGCGCACAAACAGCAGCACGTCGCTGGAGCCCAGGACCCGCACAATTTCCTCCGCGGGAATAAGTCCCAACACGGTTACTTCCACGGGTGAGCCGGCCAGCCCGACTCGCAGGTCTTCTCCGCCGGCCTCGGAATTGCGGCCGAATACCACGACGCGTATCGCTCCGATCTGTTTTGCCGCGTGAATCAGCGCTGCTGAAATAAGGTTAACTTCGTGCCGGCCGCGCGCATCGCCGGTGATGGAAAAAACAGCGACGCAGGGTTTTCCGTTCGGCGGGGTGCGCTCCTGGTTCCAGGCTTTCTCGGGTGACGGTAAATTCGCCCCGACTGGAATGAACACGATATTTTTTGCGTCAGCGGGAGCCCAGGAAACTTTCTGGCGAGGCACCGTAAAAATTGCGATATCGCTCAGGCGCACCAATTCCCGCATGACTCTCTGCTGCGCCTTTCTCCGCACGCGGTCTACCCAACGAGTACCCGGATAGGCCTCGGCATCGTGAAATACCACGGCGCACCGGGCCCCTCGCCGCTTTAGAAGTTTAGTAATCTGCAAAACCCGGGACGGGAAGCCCCTCCTGGACCAGGCCAGCGCGGTATATTGCAACAGGAACCACACACTTGGGCTGTCGATGTCCAAGTCGCGCAGATGTTGAAGGCTGGCTGACCAGCCGCTCTCCAGCCATCCGATGCGTTGTATTTCGAAAGCGATGCCATGTGCCGCCAACGCGTCGCCGAGGTATTTGCAATAGTCCTCAACGCCGTCCGTTGGTTCATCACGTTGTCCGAGAAGGGCGATACATCGCGTTGGGGTCATCGATTAATGTTTCCAGCCGGGCGGCTGGAACGCAAGATTATCACGAGAGCCAGGAATGCATGGCGGGGCTATCAAGCGAGGCGAATTCAGGCGATTGCCGTTGTCCCTGTGAATTCTGTGACCGGCAAAACCGGGTATACTTTCGAGCCGAGCATGTGGTCGTCCAACAAATTCACAACACTCACAATCCGTGCAGCCTGCAGGCCCAGGCGTAGTTATTGAATATGGGTTATCGCCCGACACCGCGCGCGAGTGCCGCTTCCAATGGGATGTTCCACCAGCCATGCGCAACGTCCGCGAATGAAGATCTTCGCCAGTCCGACCAGCCGGCTGACTCATTAGAACGGGCCGCCACGATCCACTGGCTGAATCCTGGCGTGCTCAGCGCGCCGGTATCCGCGCATCTCGATTTCATTCGAAGCGTGGCGGCCTGGGCGGTGATGTGGGGGCACTTGCGCGCCCTGTTTTTCGTCGATTTCCAGGAACTGCATCTCCGCAATCCACTGCTAAACGCCATTTACTTTGTTACCGGGTTCGGACACGAAGCGGTGATGGTTTTTTTTGTGTTGAGCGGATTCCTCATTTCGTCGTCCATCTTGAGAAGCCGGGCTGCTGGTACATGGTCCTGGGCTGGCTACGCAATCAGTCGCGCTACGCGATTGTACGTAGTGTTGATTCCCGGTTTGCTTTTCGGAACCCTTTGGGATTTGAGCGGTAAAAACCTGTTCGCGGCTTCGGGCCTTTATACTTCGCCGCTGGCAGGTTTCGGCAGATTGATCGTGCGCGATGACCTGACGGTCAAAAACTTCTTTGGCAATCTTTTTTTTCTGCAAACAATTTTCTGTGACACCTTCGGCTCGAACGGGCCATTGTGGAGCATTGCCAGCGAATTTTGGTATTACGTCTTGTTTCCGTTGGGGCTGATCGCCAGCCAGGCATGGCTGCGCAAGGCTCGCGGCCAGGCGATCCTGCTGGCTTTCTTCGCTTTATGCATCATCGTGCTGTTGGGGCCGGAGAAAATGGTTGGCTTCTTGATCTGGCTTGCCGGCTTCGTGTTGGTTGTCGCGTGCGCGCGCTTCACTATCAGTGCCCGGCCCGTTCAGCTGGCCTGTTTATTTTTGTCGGGATTGATTCTCGGAGCCGCGCTGGCGGCTGCCAGGCTTGAAAAATTGAGTTCATTGAATTCAGATTTGGCAGTGGGGTTGGCGTTCAGTGTTTTTCTGTTCGCCGTGCTGCAACTGGATTTTCGCACAGCGCAGAAGGGCGCGTATTTAAGAAGCGCACATCTCTTCGCCGGATTTTCTTACACCCTGTACGTTTTGCATTTTCCGTTCTTGTTGTTTCTGAGGGCCGCGCTTACCCCGCAACAGAAGTGGCAACCCGATATACGGCATCTGTGCTACGGAGCCGGAATTGGAATAATCACCTTAATATTTGCCTGGCTGGTGGCGCAGGTAACGGAGCGCAAGACCGGTTCGGTGCGCCGGAAGATTAAGAGATGGTTGCGTGTCGAGAGCGAGCGCTCCGTCCCGGCGCACTGAAAGAGCAAGCGTTAACGTTGGCCCGGTTGGCATATCGGTGAATGATGTCTAGTTAGAATTCACGCCAAACGCTAGAATAAAAAGGTTGCGCCACGCCTGGCGGTCATTCGTGGCGATTTCAGGATACGAGACAGTGAGATTCGCTTCCAACGTATTGGGCGACGATTTTCGCCGCCGAAATCCGCTCCCTGCCCTGGCGATGCTGGTCCTATTCGTTCTGGGTGCGTATATTTTCGCCCA
>JBBSFG010000082.1:0-12667 GCA_038238965.1 Candidatus Acidiferrales bacterium
CAGTCGTCGCAGAAGCGCCACCCGCCGCCGCTGCGCCTCCGCCGTCCCATGACGCCGTCAATTTATTGGTCTGCTGCGCATCTGTGTCCCACGGACTGCTCGGCGTCGAAAACCAGCTGTTGGTCGCGCTCTTCAATTCCGTGGATCCTGCGCTGACTTCTGCCGGCGCTGGCATTTCCTGCGCCACAGGTGGTTCTTCCACGATCGCTGGCTCAGCAGGCGCCTCTGCAGCGCGCCCTTCACTCACAAATTCGTTGGCGCTCTGCGCATGCGCTTCCGCACCCGCTTGAGCATCCGTTCCAGCGCCCGTTCCGAAGCTTGTGCCCACGGGCAAATTCATCGCCGGAATTTCCGGCCCCGTCGCGACATCGGCAACCGCAGTTTCCGGCTCGCCTACCTCGACCGAACCTTGATTTTTCGCCTCCGTCGTTTCCGCTTCCAGCGCACTCAACTCGCTGGTGAACGACGCCATCGCCGAAGAACCCTCCGTCGCCTTCGCAAATCCATCCTTGTCTTCCGCCTGCTCCCAGATTTCTCGCGCGCTCTTGCGTCCCGCCGGTTCCACATCCGCCGCGTCCCGCCAGTCTCTTACCGGGCCGCTGCCATCGTCTGCCACGAAACTCTCTGACTCTTCCCGCCTCCACGACGGCACGGACTCCTTGCTGCTGGGTTCATCCTGTTCTTCCGGGACGTCCACCGTTTCTTCCAGCGAGCGCCAGTCCTTCCCGGTGACCGCCTCCATATCTTCCACGGAAAATCCCGGATCTTCAGTTGCCGGAGCGGATCCCAGCAGATTTCCAAACGCGATCGTGTGGCTCGCGGCCTCCGCGTCCACCGCCGGTTGCGCCGGTGTCTCCACAAAACTCTCGTCCGCCACAATAGACGCGAAAGGCGGCGCTGCGCCCGATGCCAACGATGCCCCCGATACAGACGACCCGCTGAACGCAATCCCTCCCAGCGGAGACGCACGCTGCGCCGTTGGCGGTGGTGCTGATTGTGCCGCCGGTGACTGTGCTGGCGATGATTGTGCAGCTGGTAGAAGGTCTGCCGCCTTGCGCGCAGGCGCAACAATGGGTTTCGAGGCGCTGGCAGGCGTAAGCGATACGCCCGCTCTCTCTAAAGCGGCCTTTACCATCGCGATTAAAGGGTCGGGAGGTACGAATGGCTTCTTCAACACGCCATCAGCGCCCACGCGCTGCGCTTCTTGCTCGTCCAGCGGATCAAAAGCGCCCACCAGTAAAATCACCGGAATATGCTTCAGCGCTTCATCTTGTTTAACGTACTCGCAAACTTCATACCCGTTGCGAACCGGCATAAACACGTCAGCCAGCACCAGGTCCGGCCGCAACTCGGAAATTTTCCGTACCGCGGCTTCGCCGTTGCCCACCGCGACGACTTCAATACCCTGATCCTTCAGGGCCAGCCCCACCATCCGCTGGATGTTGCTGTTGTCGTCCGCAACCAGAATCTTGGCCACCGCACGTCCTCCGCGTCAATGCGCTTTTGCCCGCTGCCTGCCTAGTCTTATAGCGTTCGCCGATTCGTATTGGAGCATCCTGCGCCTTGCTCGTCAACGAATCAACGGTTTGCTTGTGTCCCAAGTGAATATGCCGCTCCGGTCATTCCGCAAACGCCCGTTCTGGTACCCGCAGCACCGTCCCACGCGCCGGGCTCACCCAAAAAAAAAGCGTGGCCGTATGCCACGCTCTCTGCACTCCAATTTCGTCTTGCCCTACCAGGGAACCAGTTTCCGCATCCCCTTCTTCTTCTTGCTGGTGGATTCCTTCGTCTTCACGTCCGAATCCGCCTTCGTATCGATCTTCGCCGCGTCCGTTTTCGCCGCATCCGTTTTCGCCGCATCTGTCCCGGGCGTTCCTGCCGCGGCATCCGTACCGCTGGCCGTTGCTCCCTCCGCCGGAGCCGCTGAGCTCGATTCGCCCGCCGGTGTCACCGAGGATTCAGGCTGTGTCACTCCGGGTGCACTGCTGTCGGTTGGCGGCGCCGCACTTCCATCTGCAGGCGCAGCACCATCTGTCGTCCCACTGGTTTCCGCACGCGTCCCCGGAGTAACCGTGGCCACGATTCCCGTGCCAGTTCCGGTCGTGCTGCCCGTCCCGCTGCCGCCGCCCACCACGATTCGAGACGAGTTCCCGCCGCTCAATATATCCGTCGCGGAAGCTGTGTCAGGCTCCGGCTCCATCGTGGGAATGCCCACTCGTGCGGCCGTCCGCAGTTCCCCGGTAGGCCCCGACTTCATCGCTCCCAGCGGTTTCTTGGCCAGGCTGGTCCGTGGACGAGGCGCATTTTGCTCCGCCACCATCCACGCCTCCGATTTTGGATCCGCCTGCGGTACCGGCACTTTCATCGCTACCAGCTTGCTCTTCGCATCCGGCACGTACTTCGACAGCGGATAATTCCGCACGATTCGCGAGTAATAATTCGCCGCTAGCTCTTTTTTCTCCGCACTCTCGAAAATATCCCCTAGCATGAACAACGCGCGGTCCGAGTTGCTGTATAGCGGATATCGATTCGTAACCCCCATCAGCCGCGCCGCCGCCGCTCGCTTGTCGCCTTTCACATAATAATAATACGCCACTCGATAATCGCCTTCCGCAATCACTTCCTGCACTTCTCGTAAATGCTGCATCGCTTTGTCGGCTAGCGGATCTTTCGGATACTTTTGTAGAAATGTCTGGAACTCCCCTTCCGCTTCCTTCGCTTCCGTACGATCCCGGTCCGGCTTCTCCATCTGCCGGAAGTGACCCATGGCTACTTGCAACTGCGCGTACGACGCCTCCGAAAGGAAAGGGAAGAACACGATGAAATCTTTATACCCGGCGATCGCCTGCGTCATGTTCGCCGTGCCGCCCTCTTTGAAGTACGAGTCGGCGATCAGCAATTTCGCCTTCGCCAGGTACTCGCTGTCCGGATACGTATTGATCAGCGTCTGCAGGTTCAGTCGCCCCACCTCATGCCGCCCGCGACGGATGTCTTCCGTCGCCCGGTCATACAGCACCTTGTCCGGCTGCACGCTGCTATCCGCGCTGGCTGCCGGCGCTTTTTTCTTCTTATGCAGGATTTGCGCGCCGGAAGGGTTGCAACACAGTAAGCTCACTGCCATGACGCCTGCCAGCAATCTCAGAATGAAACCTCGTGAAGTCGCGGACCACGCAGTATGTGGCAAACAACACCTCTCTGAATTTTTAGAACTCGCCACGCCGCTGATCCGCTGGGAAAATCGGCCAGCCGGCACTGTCCCGAACCCACGAATTATAACCTGAACGAATGGCCAGCCCAGCGGGATATTTGCCCTTTAGGCCAGTCTCGCCCTCTTAGTCAGAGCCCGCCGCCGCCCCTCAGGTTGCCTCTAACTTGTTCCCACCCCAACCTTTCTACGCCGCCTCCGTCTAACACCGATCATGAAGTCCCGTTTATTCAGCGCCGCATCACTGCTTTTCGCTGTGGCCTTGTGCCAGCTCGCCATTGCCCAGACTCCGTCGCCAACCGCCACGATGTTTCGCGCCAACCCCCAACACACCGGTGTCTACGACGCCGCGGGCGTTCCGCAATTTCACAAGGTGAAATGGAAATTTCATACCGCCGGCATGGTGATTTCGTCGCCTGCCATCAGCGGAGACACCGCGTACGTGGGCAGCACTGACGGCAAACTCTATGCTCTGGACCTCGCTTTCGGCGCCCAGAAATGGAAATTCGCAACCGAAGCGCGCATCACCTCTTCGCCCGCCGTCGAGCACGGATTGGTTTATTTCTCCAGCTATGACGGCAAGTTTTATGCCGTCGATTCCGCGACCGGCAGGTTGAAATGGAAGTTTCAGACCGCCGGCGAACATCGCTTCACCGCCAGGCATATTCACGGCGCGCTACCCGCAGCCGAATTTATGCCTGATCCTTTCGATCTCTATCTTTCTTCGCCAACTCTCTCCGGCGGCGCGGTTTATTTTGGCAGTGGTGACGGCAATGTCTATTCGCTCGACGCCGTTTCCGGCAAGTTGAATTGGAAGTTCCAGACTGGAGACGTCGTGCACGCTTCGCCGGCTATCGCTAACGGAGTGGTCTTTATCGGCAGTTGGGACAGTTTCTTCTACGCCATTGACGCCGCGACCGGCAAAGAGAAGTGGCGCTTCAAGACCGGCGAAGACCCCGCCACTCACAATCAGGTAGGTATCCAGTCTTCCGCCGCCGTGGCTGACGGCATCGTCTATTTCGGATGCCGCGATTCCAATTTCTACGCTCTTGACGCCGCTACCGGCGAGAAAAAATGGAGTTTCAACAACAAAGGCTCCTGGGTCATCGCTTCGCCCGCCGTCTACGATGGCAAGGTCTATTTCGGCACGTCCGATACGAAATTATTTTATGGATTTGAAGCCAAAGCCGGCGGCCAACCCGTCCTGAAGCTGGCCTTCACGTGGCCGATTTTCTCTTCGCCGGCCGTCGCGGGAGATACCATCTATTTTGGCAGCCACAACGGCGTATTCACTGCCGTAGATCTGAAAACCGCCAAAGTCGCCTGGTCATTCCAAACCGACGGCGCGCGCCAGAATCTCGCCGCCTTGTCCAAGCCCGACGGCACCACCAATTACGAAGCGGTATTCACCGAAGACTTTTACGACAACATGCTCATCGGTGTTTACAAACTATTTGCCACCGGCGCGATTCTCTCCTCGCCCATCATCGCGGGCGACGCCGTCTATTTCGGCAGCACCGACGGCAATCTCTACGCTCTAAATTGAATTTACATCGCCACTGTCAACTCCACCGCCGAAGCCGCCGCAATCCGCGACCCCGCCGCCGGTGTCTGGTCAATCACCGCTCCATGCGGCCACTGCGGCGCCGCGACCAGGTTTACCTTGCGTCGCAGGCTCGCCAGATCCAGCCGGTGTTGCGCATCCGTCTCGTTTAACCCGATCAGGTGGGGCATAACATATGCTTTGTCGCGGTCACCTTGCGAAACCAGCACATCCACTCGCGGCGATGCCGCTCCGATTCCCGGTTTCGGATTTTGTATCACCACCGTATCCGGCGGCTCGTTCGCCATCGAAATATTCGACACCTCGCCGATCTGCAAGCCCGCCCGCAACATCTCAATCCTTGAAATCCGCAGCGTAGTCCCTTCCAGCTGCGGAATCGTCAGTTGCCGCTGCCCCAGGCTCAACACTACATGCGCCTGCTGCGACACCTTCATGAGCACCCCTGCCGTGGGTGTTTGCCGTACCACCACGTTTGTTGGCAGCTCGCTGTACACCCGATCCGCCACCCGTAGCGCCAGTCCCGATGACCGCAACAGTTGATTCGCTTCGCTGACTCTCTTACCCACCAGGTTCGGCATGGTCACTTCGCGTCCGTGAATGGCCACGCGCATCGCCGTAATGGCGCTCAGAAACGCTGCCGACGCCAGGATAAACACCAGCAGCGTCATCCTGCTCAACCATTCAAGTCGTTCGCGCAGCGTCATAGTTGGAATTTCAACCCGACTTCTAGTGGTTTGTGAATGACTTAGTCTTACCGTCCGCCGTCGTCGCAGCTGTCAATGGTGGCGCAGGATATTCCGGCAATTTATCCTTGCTGGTGTCCGCGCGCCGCACTTCCAGTTCCCCGAACAACAGCGAAGGGCTGATCACCGTCGCCGGCGCCCCGCCCGCCCGGTTGCTTACCAGCGGATCGTTCCCTGCCGCGATCAAGTCGCTGCGCATCGCGCGTACATCCAGCTCGCTGAACACCGCGCCGCGCACCAGTTCCTCGTGCCCATCCTTCGCATACACGCGGTACAACAATCGCGGCGTATTGCCCGGTCCCAAGGTGTCCACACGATACGCGTAAGGTTGTCCCTGATCCTTAACCATCTGCATCGCGCGCTGCTTCAGCGCCTCCGGTGTTTGTGCTTCCGACGACTTCAGCACCAGCACACCCAGCGCCGGCCCGGGAAACACCCCCGGCGCCCCGCGCCCGTGCCCGTTCGACTTCGGAAAATCGCGGATAGGCTGCCGTCCCAGCAAATAATTTGTCAGCATTCCATCATCAATTACGTTGACGCGCTGCGCCTTCACTCCCTCGCTATCCACTTCATAGCTTCCCACCGTGCTCTTGCCTTCAAAATCTTTCATCGAGGGATCGTCCACCACCGAAACAAAAGTCGGCAGCACCCGCGCCTTGTAGCTCGACGCAAATGCCCCGGTAGTTCGATTCGGCCTGCCCAGTTGCGGTTTGCGCCCCACCACATTCTGTCCAATCAGTGACGCCACCACGTCGTCCGCCGCGTCCGGCGCGAATAACACTGGCCCGCGATAATCCTCTTCCACGATCGGAGCCTTACGCAGCGCCACCACCGTTTCCAGCGTTTTCTTTGCGTCACCCAATAGAGCACTCCGGCTCGGCAGCTCTTCCGCCCGCGCCACCATCCACGCCGGATTCCGCGCCACGCGCATGCCGTCCTCCGCCTGCGCCGCGCTATTCAATTGCACGCTGTAGGTGGTCCGTCCGTCGCGCGTCACCGTTCCTTCCGAATTCACGAAATACTCGTTCACGCCCGTGAACCTGGCCGCGGCCGTCGAGGACTGCACCTCCGGAAACTGCTTGTACAAATCCGTGGCCTCTTCCAGCGTCTTCTTCCACTCCTTGTCATCCACCTGCAGCTTCGCCACCGGTCCTACCGCGATCACCACCGGCACTTTTGCGAAATCATCTATCGGGCTCGGGTCCGTGCTGAATTGCTTCATCGCCGCCTGTTTCTCCGCGAACGACTGTCCTGCACCTTTATACGCATCGTCTGTCGCCAGCCAGATCTGGTGTCGCAACGCGATCGGATCGTTATCCAGCGGCAGAATATTCGTCTCACCCACACCTTGCCCAAAATAACTGTCCTGCTTGTAATCGCCGATGCGCACCACCACTCGCAGTATGCGCACGTGTACCCGTTGGCTCTGCACCAGCGCTCCAAACGCCGCTTCCGCGCTGAAATCATCCACGTCGTTGACGCGGTATTCGATGTAATACGGTGCCTGCACATGATCCATCTTCAAATGCGCATACGAACGCGTCAGCTCCGTGAGCAGCGCTTTGAGCAGCGCATCGCCCTTTGCCGCCGCCTCCGCCGCTGCCATCGCCCCCGCGTTGGCGGGCTGCGCACTATCCGCCGAAGCCGATTCCGTTCGCGCAGGGTGATGCCCGGACGCAGCCGCCGGAAGTGCCCCAGTAAAAAATCCGGCAACAACCAAAACTATGGCCAGCGCGAAAAATATGTTCGCCGAGTTCGCGAAAGCCGCCTTGCAGTAGCCCATCACGGCTTCACCTCCGCGGCAGGCGCCGCCACATTCTGGGAAGCAACCGCCGGCTCCGCATTCTCAAACCCCGGTGGAGGCAATATCGGCGGGCGTTCATGCGCATGCGCCCGCTTCTGCACTTCCATCTCCGAAAAAATAATCGCCGGAGCCACCGCCGCCACCGGCACGCTTCCACTCTCCGCTCCACAAATTCCGTTGAACACATGCTCCTGGTCGCCGGTAGCCACAATCCTCGTCAACGCCGCCAGCGGGGTGCCTACGATATCCACTCCCCGTACTAGTTCGTCCGGCCTGCCATCCACATAAACTTTGTAAACAATCACCGGAAGCACCTGGAACGCTTGCGGCAAAGATCGTGTCGTCAATGTGAATCCGCCCTGGATGTCGTCGAAATACAGCCCGTACGGTTTCCCCTGTTTCTTCACTTCGTCGATCAATTTCTGCCGCAGTTCTTTTTCAGGCACCGTCTGGCTCGAAGTTACGATCAGGTTCCCCTGCCTCCCCGTGGGCATCAGTCCCGGTTGATTGCGTCCGTGCCCGTTCGAAACGCTGAAATTCTTGATCGGCATCCGCGACATCAGAAAATTCTTCAGCACCCCATCCTGAATCACGTCCACCCGCCGTGCCGGCGTCCCTTCGTTGTCGTAGTCATACGATCCGGCCAGCTTCATATCTCCCACTTGTTTCAAAGTAGGATCGTCCGCCACGCTCAGAAATTTCGGCAGCACTTCCTGTCCCACCTTCTTCGTGAACGTCTGCCCCTCTTCTTCGTCTTTCTGCCGGTGTCCCTCCAGCCGGTGTCCCAGCACTTCATGAAAAAACACCGCCGCCGCGCGTCCACTCAACAACGCGGGACCGTCGTAAGGCTCGGCCACCGGCGCTTCTCGCAGCGCTTTCAAGTCGGTCGCCATTTTGTCGATTTTCGCTGCCAGTTCCGTTTCCCCAGGCAACCCCTTTGCGCTTGGAGCCTGAAACGTTTCCACCCGCAGCAGTTCCATCCCGTCCGCCGCGCGCGTTTGTGCTTCCATGATCAATCGCGTCGAAATACTCGGCGTCACGATGGCGCTGCCTTCGCTGGTCACCATCCGCGCATTTGAATTCTGCATCTGCAGCGTGACACTCCCGAAATAAACCTCCGGATATTTCCGGAAAATTCCCGACAATCTCTTGATTTCCCCTTCCCACGCCGCGCGATCGAAAGCCCCGGGCACCTTGGCCTCGCCTATGTGGTTCGAAGGAGTTTCCTTCGAAAAATCCGGCGACTTATCCTCTTCCTCCGCGCGCACCGCCGTGTTCGTCCGCACATTCATCAGCGAAGGCACCGCCCGCTTGTATTCGCGATCCGTCAGCTCCCACAACACTCGTCCGATAGCGTCCTGATCGTCGGAAAGCGGCAGCGCTCCGGAAGTCACCCCGCTGGCCCGGCTCTGCCCGTGCGTATTGTCCAGTTCCGGCGTGCCCACCCGCATGGTCACATCTGCCTGCCGTCGTTTCGCCGCTGCATCCGTCAGCAAGCTTCCGTACGCGCCCACCAGCACCACAAAATCCTGGTCATAAACGGTGTAGCTCAGGTAATAAGGCGCCTGGTCGGTCTTACCCAGTTCCTTGTCCGCCCGCGAAAGCTCCGTTTGCATAACTTTCAGCACCGGGTCAGCCGCAATTTTTTTAGCATCCACACTGCCTGCCGCAGCGGACGCAGCTCGCGATTTTCCGGAGGCCGCGCCCTTCGACGCGGAATCTTCCGCCGCCCAACCCGCCGGCGCCACCGCTAATTGCGCGCAAACGAGTCCGCAACCCGCCATACGCGCGAAATTCTTCACTATGCTCGTCGTGCGCACGCATCTTTCAGAAAAGCTGGAATTAGACATTAACGATGGACTCCGTGGACACCCAGACTCGAATTGCCCGTCCTGCATGAATTCGCAACAAAACGTGGAGAAGCCGAGTATGACTCAGCGCTTTGCGACGCGCAATTTAGCTGTTACCAAAGCGTTCTTGATTGGCTAACCGTGCGCCGTTCACGAATTCCTGCGCCGATACTCTGCTGCGCCCCTCCACTTTGACGGTCAGAAGGCGCAAAACGGTTGTGTCCCCGCACGCCACCCGCACTTCACCCTCTTGCAGCAGCAGCGTTCCCGCGCCCTCGCCCGTGCGCTCTCCCAGGATCGCTTCGCCCCAAAGCTGGCATGTTTTTCCACGAAACGTCGTGAACGCCCCCGGCCACGGGTCGAACCCGCGCATGTGGTTGGCGATCTCCAGCGCTCGCCTCTTCCAGTCGATCCGCCCATCCTCTTTTTTCAGCAACGGCGCGTACGTTGCCAGTTCATCGTTCTGCTCCTTGGTTGTTACGCTTTCGTTCAGCAGGCCGCGCAGCGTCTCCAGCATTAACGGCGCGCCGGCTTCGGCCATGCGCGCCGCCAACTGCGGCGCCGTCTCTCCCGCCTCAATCTCAATTTCTTCCTGCAGCAGCATGTCCCCCGTGTCCATCCCTGCGTTGATGCGCATGGTCGTCAGTCCCGTCACTGTCTCGCCATTCGCGATGGCCCAGTTGATCGGCGCCGCCCCGCGATACTTCGGCAGTAGGGAAGCGTGCAGGTTGATCCACCCGCATTTCGCCAGCGGCAACAGCCCCTCCGGAATAATCTGTCCGTACGCGATGATCACGAAGCATTCCGGCAGGAAGTCTTGCAACAACTCCCGAGCTTCCGGAGCCCGTATCTTCTCCGGCTGCCGCACCGGAATCCCCGCTTCCAATGCCACTTGTTTCACGGGAGAAAACGAAACCTCTTGCCCCCGCCCGCGTGGCCGGTCCGGTTGCGTGATCACCGCCACCAGTTCAAAATCCGCGGCCGCAATAATGCTCTTAAGCGTGGGCACCGCGAAAGCTGGAGTTCCGCAGAAAACAATCCGCATAAGCTTCCTTCCGTTCGTCGATCCTTGCGCCGATCGCTGAACTGAAGCATCAACCGATTTGACACCACGACATCTACAAGAAATCCGGAATGTATCAGGAGGGTAAGCGGACCAACTCTAGATACTCATTTCACCACTCGCCCTGTTTTCTCAGCTTCTTGATCTTTCTTCTGATCAAATCGCGTTTAAGCATGCTCAGGTGCTGAATAAACAAGATCCCGTTCAGGTGATCGATCTCGTGGCAAAAAGCGCGCGCCAGCAAATCTTCTCCGCGAATTTCAAACTCCTCGCCCTTGGCGTTCTGCGCCTTGATCGTCACGAATTGCGGCCGCACCACGTATCCGCGAAACCCCGGAAGCGACAAACAACCCTCTTCCTCCCGCTTCTCGCCTTCCGCATGAGTAATCTCCGGATTCACCAGCACGATCTTCGCTTCCGGATTTTTCCCCGCGGTCACGTCTATCACCGTCATCCGCAGGTTCTTCCCGATTTGCGGCGCGGCCAGCCCCACTCCCTGCGCCGCGTACATCGACGCGAACATATCCTCCGCAAGTTCTTCCAGTTCCGCGTTGAATTCCGAAATAGACGCCGTCGGTTTTTCCAGGATCGCGTCCCCGTATTTTACGATGGGATAAATCTTCCTCGCCGGTCCGGCCCCCGTAGCAGCCGTTGACGCCGCGTCCGCCGGCGTAGCCGTGGTTGCCGTCGCCGTCTCCGCCTTAACCGCCACCGCGTCAGAACTCTTGGATTTGTCGGGCATAGTTGTCGAAATTCCGCCGCATCTCCGCGAGCGAGTCTCCTCCAAATTTTTGCAGAAAAGCATCGGCCAGCACAAGGGCCACCATCGCCTCGCCTGCCACCCCGCCGGCGGGCACCACGCACCAATCCGACCGTTCGTACGCCGCCTGCACTGGCTCTTTCGTCACCATATCCGCCGTCCCCAGCGCGCGCCGCAACGTCGATATCGGCTTAAGGTACGCGCGAACCACCACGTCCTGCCCGTTGGTGATCCCGCCTTCCAATCCTCCCGCGCGATTCGACGAGCGTGTGAATTTTTCCCCCGCCTTATCGTAGCCAATCTCATCCTGCACTTCGCTCCCGTACGATCCCGCCGCCGCCACGCCCGCGCCGATCTCCACCGCCTTCACCGCTTGAATGCTCATCACCGCCTGCGCCAGCCGCCCATCCAGCTTTTCATTCCACTGCGCGTGGCTCCCCAGCCCCACCGGCACGTTGTGGGCAATCACTTCAAATACGCCGCCTACCGTGTCGCCCGCTTTCAACGCCGCATCCACTTCCGCTTTCATTTTCTCCTGCACACCGCTGTCCACGCATCGCAGCGGCGAATTCAGTTCCGCATTGACCGCCACAACCTCGTCCCACCCCGCTTCGCGTCCCAGCGCCACATGCCCCACCCGAATCGTGTGGCTGGCGATCTCCGTCCCTAGTTCCCGCAACAAAAGTTTTGCAAACGCCCCCGCTGCCACTCGCGCTGCCGTCTCTCTCGCCGACGCCCGCTCCAGGATGTAACGCGCATCATGAAATCCAAATTTCTGCGCACCCGCCAGGTCCGCGTGTCCCGGCCGCGGAGCCGTCAGCTTCTTTTCCTTACCGGCCGACTCCGCCGATGCCTCCACCGGCAGCGCCGCTTCCCAATTCGCCCAATCGCGATTCTCAATCCGTAACGCCACTGGCGCGCCGATCGTCTTCCCGTGGCGCACTCCCGCAAAAATATCCGCGCGGTCCTTCTCAATCTTCTGCCGCCCCCCGCGCCCGTATCCCAACTGCCGCCGGTGCAGCTCGTGATTGATGAATTGCACATCCACAGGCATCGCCGCTGGCAATCCCGAAACAAACGCCAGCAGCGCCTGCCCGTGCGATTCCCCCGCGGTATAGAAATGCAGCATGCGCTCCGTTGCCCTCGCGAAATTTGTTGGTGACCTTACTGTTTAAGAAGAAGGAGTGTATCCGCCCCACATGCGCCCCGTCCAGTCGCCACTCCTAGCCCACCTCAATGGATTGACCGCGCCCAGACCGGGTGCCCCTCGTCCCTATTTTGCACGAGGGGTTTTGCTAATGAACAAGCCGGGTGCCCCACATGCCGTTTTCGCGTGTGGGGATTTTGGTACTGAACAAGCACCCTGCCTCGCCCTTCACCCGAACCTCCACCTTGACGCCCTCTCGCCACGCAGTTACGCTTCCTTCCAGTAACTCGCACCATCCGCGATCTAGAAAAAAACGCCGTGGCAGGCACCCCACTCCAAATCGGCACCGAAGCCCCTCCCGAACCGAGGTTGTCGGTCACCGACATACTCACCGACTCCGCCAAAAGCTGGGTCTCCAGCGTCCAGGACTATTCGCTGCTCTCCTACCGTTCCATCAAAAATCTCGCCACCGGCCCGCGCTATTTTCAAGACACTCTCGACCAGATGGACGACATCGGCGTCGGCTCCCTC
>JBBSFG010000083.1:0-12654 GCA_038238965.1 Candidatus Acidiferrales bacterium
GGCTAGAGGGATTTGATGACTTCGATTTCGCCTTGTTTGCGGAGGAGGTCGACGTCGACGCCGCCGGAATGGCGGTGAACGAGGACGTCGCAGACGTCACCGGCTATGCCTAAATTTTCGATGCGTACTTCCTCGATGTTAGGGGGCAGAGTGGGATTGGTGAAGCATACCTGGCGCTCGAGGGCTTTCACGGTGAGTCCCAGGCAGGCCTGCAGCAAGAGATACGGAGCGCCGGCGGACCAGGCTTGCGGGGCGCAGGCTACCGGGTACAGCGTGGGGCCGCCGGAGTCGGAGCGTTTGTGGAAGCCGCAGAAGAGTTCGGGCAGGCGATGCAGGTCGACGTGCAGGCTGGCCTCGTAGAGGCCGTTCAGGATTGCGGCGACGGCATCCTGAAAGCCGTAGAGTGAAAGTCCCAGACCAATCAGCGCGTTGTCGTGCGGCCAGATGGACCCGTTGTGATAGGACATCGGATTGTAGCGCCGTTCGCCGGAACCGATAGTGCGAACGCCCCATCCGGAGAAAAGCTGGGGTGTCATCAACTGGCTGCAGATACTGGAGGCGTGCTCCGGGGTGCCGATCCTGCAAAAAAGAGTTTGGCCGGCGTTGGAGGAGCGAACTTTGCATTGCTGTTTTTTTCCATCGAGCGCGAGAGCGTACATGCCGATCTCTTCGCACCAGAAAGCTTCTTCGAAGCGCTGCTGGAGACTGTCGGCTTCCAGGTTGAGCCTCATGGAGTAATCGTTGTCACCGAATTCGCCGGCCAGCAGAGCGGCGGCGCGCTTGGCGGCGTAGGTGTAGGCCTGCACTTCGCAGAGGGCAATGGGAGGCTCGGCGAGCTGGCCACTCGCGTGGAATACCGAATCGTTGGAATCCTTCCAGCCCTGCTGGACCAGTCCCGTGCTCGAGCGGCGCGCGTATTCGACGAAACCGTCGTGATCGGCATCGCCGTAAATATCGATCCAGCGAAGAGCGGATTGGATGTTCGGCCAGATGGTGGACAGGAATTCGCGATCGGCGGTGCGGAGGAAATAGGCGCCAGCCAGAATAATAAACAGCGGAGTGGAGTCCACGCTGCCGTAATAGCGGCCGAAGGGAACTTCTTTGAGAGCGGCCATTTCGCCGCGCCGCATTTCGTGAAGGATCTTTCCCGGCTCGGCGTCCTGCTCGGGAATTACCTTGGTGGCCTGCTGCTCGGCGAGATACTGCAGCACGCTCCGGGCGATGTGCGGAGCAATCCACAGACATTCCAGGGCGGTGATGATTCCATCGCGGCCGAAGACGGTGGCGAACCAGGGAACGCCCGCGTAAGGATACTGACCTTCGGGATTTCCATCGGTGAGCATGCGCAAGTCGGCTTCAGAGCGTTTCAGCCAGGCGTTCACGCGTTTATTGGAAGTGGAAACCTGACATTCGTGAAGAGTTTCGCGGGTATAGCGATTGTGGAGAATCTCAAAGGCGCGGCCATAGGGGACCGCCGCCACGGAGACGGAATCTCGCTCGCAGGAGACGGTCACAAAAACAGATTGCTCCTTTTTGGGGTCGAGGATGAATTCGTAGCGCGCCTGCCTAGTGGTGAGGACACGCGGCTTGGGCGTGAAGGCGATACGCGTTTTCCTGGTGACATTATCGAGGCCGCGATAATTCAGCACGGCAGCGTCGCCATCGAGAGAGTCGGACAGGCGTTCGCCTTTTTTGGCGCGTTTGGTGCCGCGGACTTCGAAGATATCGGCGAAGTCGGCTTCAAATTGAAAACTCAGGGAGACTTGCAGCGGCTGCAGGCCGTAGTTGATGAGGCGGACCTGTTCGTAACAGGTAGCTTTATCGAGAAATTTGGAACGGAAAAGATGAACGGTTTCGCGCGGGAGGCCATTTTCGATTTTGACGCCGCCGGACGTGGAGGTATCGAAATTGGTCATGTCCACGGCGAGGAAGGCGTTGTCGTCGCGGATGGTGGAGCTCAGCAGCATGGGAATCTGCTGATTCAACTGCATGGTCATGCGCGAGAGATGGCGGGTTTCGGAGTGGAAGAGGCCAAACTGGCCGTGGCCAAGAGGCTCGACGTCCCCATAACGGTTCAGAACGGCGAAAGTGTCGCCGTATTTGAGGACGCGGGTGCGGTCGTCGGCGAGCGCGGAGGTAGCAAGAACGTAATACTGGTCTTTGACGCGGACAATATCAGCCACAGACCCATCCTGCCATGGATTGCGGGTTTTTTATGATGCGATTGCCTGAGACGAAGGAGAAAGCGAAGTACTGGTTACCATGGAGTGATAAATGTCTACATATTGGCGGGCCATACGCGCAGCGGTGAATCTTTTTTCGAAAACGTTGCGGCACGCGGTGCGCTCGATGGTGGAGATCTTGTCGACCGCGGCGACAGCCTGGTCCATGTCGTTAACGATAACGCCGGTCAACCCTTCCTGCATGACTTCGCTGACGGAGCCGCAATTGAAGGCGATGGTGGGAGTGCCGCAGGCCATGGCTTCGATCATGGTCAAACCGAAGGGTTCGGGCCAGTCGATGGGGAACAGATAGGCGTAGGCGTTGCCAAGAAATTCGCTTTTTTCGTGCTCGCCGATTTCGCCGATAAATTCGACATGGGGTTCGCTCATCAACGGTTTGATGGTGGACTCATAATAATCGCGATCGGCCTTGTCGATTTTGGCGGCGATTTTCAGAGGCATTCCCGCGCGGCGGGCGATTTCGATGGCGCGGTCGACGCGCTTTTCTGGTGATATGCGGCCCAAAAACGCCAAGTAGTCTCCGGCTTCAGGATGGAAGCCCAGAAGATCGATGGGCAGTCCATGGCTGACGTTGCCAACCCAATTGACGCGCGGCAAGGGCTTGCGCTGTGAGAGGGAAATGGAAACGAGCGGCGCGTCGGGAAATTTCTTGTACACGGGAATCAAATCGGGAAGATCCAGGCGGCCGTGCAAGGTGGTGAGGCTGGGGAGCGCGCAATATCTGGACAACGGGAAATGCATGTAATCGATGTGGAAATGGATGACGTCAAATTCGGGGGCCATGCGCATCACGTCATCGAGCATGGCGATGTGATACGCGAGGTGATCGATACAGTTGCCGCTCAAGCGCAAGGAGCGCTTCGATCCGGGAACCAGTTTTGCGGAAGTTTGCGAATCGCCGCTGGCAAATAACGTTACTTCGTGGCCTTGTGCGACCAGTTCTTCCGTGAGGTACGAGACGACTCGCTCGGTGCCTCCATAGGTAACCGGCGGAACGCTTTCATATAAAGGGGAAACGTGCGCGATTTTCAAGACGGGTCTCCGCTGCAGGCCAAGTGCACTGCTTTGCAGCAATAGTAGAATAAGCGTTATTGATGCAGCAGAGTATCCAGTGAATCTGGTAGAGGCATTCAAGCAAAAATTTGGCAGCGAAATATCGCAGGAACAGATTTGAGAACTCTTCTTGTTTTCCTTCACGAACGGTCGTGCAACACCTGTATATAATTAAATCGGGCCCGGGCGATTACTTCTTACCGTGAATCCAGCGGCGAAGAAAGACTCCAATTCGATTGTGAATATCAATCCATTAAAATCCCTTCCGCGAGTCGTCATCGAAAACGTGCGGCCGGAAGTTGATGGCGGGCGTTTTCCAATTACACGCACGCCGGGTGAAGTGGTAGTAGTGAGCGCCGATATTTTTTCCGATGGGCACGACGTAGTGGATGCGGCGCTAGAGTATCGCAAGGAAGGCGAGGCGGATTGGCAGCAGGTGCCAATGGAACCGGTCACCAACGATCGCTGGGAGGGCCAGTTTCGCGCCGGCGAGGTGGGAAATTATTTTTATACGTTGCGAGCGTGGGTGGACAACTTCAAGACCTGGAGCCGCGACCTGGCGAAAAAAGCGGACGCGGGTCAGGATTTGTCGCTGGATCTGATGACCGGGGCCAATTTTTTGGCGGCCGCCGGTAAACGCGCGAACGCGGCGGATGCGGAACAACTGAATATTCTCGCGGGGCGCCTGGGCGGAATAACCGGCGCGGACGCGCAGGGCGCGGTGGCGTTTTCAGAAGATGAGGATTTAATTGCGCTGATGGCGCTGTACCGCGAGCGCGGCGCGGATGCCGTTTACGGCAAAGAGCTACGCTGCCGGGTGGATCGCGCGCGCGCGCGCTTCAGCAGTTGGTATGAAATGTTTCCGCGCTCCTGTACAACCAGCGCGGAACGGCCCGGAACGCTGCGGGATTGCGCCGCGTACGTAGGGTATGTTGCGGACATGGGCTTCGATGTTCTGTACCTGCCTCCAATTCACCCCATCGGCGTGACGGAGAGAAAAGGCAAAAACAACTCCACGACTCCAACGGGGGCCGATCCGGGGAGTCCGTGGGCCATCGGGTCGAAAGATGGCGGGCACAAGGCGATCCATCCGGAGCTTGGTACCCTGGCCGACTTGAAATTTCTGCGAGAAAAAGCGGAGCGGCACGGGATCGAGCTGGCGCTGGACATCGCGTTTCAATGCTCGCCGGACCATCCGTACGTGAGAGAGCATCGCGAGTGGTTTCGCTCGCGGCCGGACGGCAGCGTGCAATACGCGGAAAATCCGCCCAAGAAATATCAGGATATTTATCCGATGGATTTTGAGACGGCGCAGTATCCGGAGTTGGCCGAGGAATTGAAGAGCGTAGTGCTGTTCTGGATTTCACAGGGCATCCGCATTTTTCGCGTGGACAATCCGCACACCAAGCCGTTTGCGTTCTGGGAATGGATGATCGGAGAAGTGAACAAAAAACATCCGGACGTGATTTTCCTGGCCGAGGCGTTTACCCGCCCCAAGGTGATGTATCAGCTGGCTAAACTCGGATTTACACAGTCGTATACGTATTTTGCGTGGAAGAACACCAAGGCGGAATTGACGGAATATTTCACGGAGATTACGCAGCCGCCGGTGAGCGATTTTTTTCGGCCCAACCTGTGGCCGAACACTCCCGATATTTTGAACGAGTATCTGCAGAAAGGCGGGCGGCCCGCCTTCATCGCGCGCCTGGTGATGGCCGCTACGCTGGGAGCGAATTACGGAATTTACGGTCCGGCGTTTGAGTTGATCGAGAATAAACCGGTGCGCGAAGGCAGCGAGGAATATCTTGACTCGGAAAAATACCAGGTGCGGGTGTGGGACAGGAACGATCCGCGGAGCCTGAAAGATCTAATCCGCCGGGTGAATGGCATCCGGCGCGACAACATCGCGCTGCAGAGCAATCACAAGGTGCGATTTCATCCGATAGACAACCCGCAGTTACTCGCTTACAGCAAAACGTCCGAAGATCGCGCGGGAAAAATCCTGGTGATCGTGAACCTGGATTCCTTTAACCGCCAAACGGGCTGGATCGATGTGGTACTGAAAGAATTCCGGCTGGCGGCGGGAGAAGCCTACGAGATGCACGACCTGCTGACGGATAAGAAATATGTATGGCAGGGGAGCAGGAATTACGTGGAGCTTAATCCCGCGCTGCTTCCGGCGCACGTATTTCGCGTGGAACCGTTACGATAGCCGGGCATTGCCGGTTCTTAGCTTAGGGCAAGAAGGAGAGTTACCCGTTGGCGCTGCAAGAAGACAGCCTGTGGTACAAGGACGCCGTAATTTATCAGCTGCACGTGCGCACGTTCTGCGACAGCAATGCGGACGGCATCGGCGACTTTGTGGGGCTGACGCAGCGCCTGGATTACCTGCAGGAACTGGGAACCACAGCGATCTGGCTGCTGCCGTTTTATCCCTCACCGTTGCGCGACGACGGGTACGACATCGCGGATTACACGACCGTGCATCCGAGCTACGGCACGCTGGAGGATTTCAAGACCTTTTTGAGCGCGGCGCATAATCGGGGCATCCGCGTGATCATCGAGATGGTGATGAATCACACCTCGGACCAGCATCCCTGGTTTCAGGAAGCGCGCAGCTCGCGGGACAATCCCAAGCGCGACTGGTACGTGTGGAGCGAAACGGATACCAAGTATCAGGGCGTGCGCATTATTTTTCTGGATACGGAAATGTCCAACTGGACGTGGGATCCGGTATCCAAATCGTATTACTGGCACAGATTTTTCAGCCACCAGCCGGATCTGAACTTCGACAATCCGGCGGTTTTTGAAGCGACCTGGGAGGTAATGAAATTCTGGCTGGATATGGGCATCGACGGGTTTCGGCTGGACGCCGTGCCGTACCTCGTCGAGCGCGAGGGAACTTCCTGCGAAAACCTTCCGGAGACGCACGCGGTCATAAAAGAGATTCGCAAGCGCCTGGACGCAACGTACCCGGGGAAAATGCTGTTGGCGGAAGCGAACCAGTGGCCGGCTGATGTGCGCGCGTATTTTGGCGAGGGCGACGAATTCCACGCGGCATTTCACTTTCCGCTGATGCCCAGAATGTTCATGGCCGTAAAACTGGAGGATCGCAAGCCGATCATCGAGATTCTGGACCAGACGCCGGCGATTCCGGAAAATTGCCAGTGGTGCATTTTTTTGAGGAATCACGACGAGCTCACGCTGGAGATGGTAACCAACGTGGAGCGCGATTACATGTACGACGAATACGCCACGGACAAGACCATGCGCATCAACCTGGGCATCCGGCGGCGGCTGGCGCCGATGATGGAAAACGACCGGAGGCGCATCGAGCTGCTGAATGGACTGCTGATGTCCATGCCCGGCACGCCGATTATTTACTATGGCGACGAAATCGGCATGGGCGACAACATCTATCTTGGGGATCGCAACGGCGTTCGGACACCGATGCAATGGAACGGCGGCACGAATGCGGGGTTTTCGTTCGCCGATCCGGAGCAGCTGTATTCGCCGCTGATTTCGAATTCGGTGTATGGCTACCAGGTAGTGAACGTGGATTCGCAGAAACGATCGAATCATTCGCTGCTTTCGTGGATGAAAGCACTGATTCGCACGCGGAATTCATACCGGGTGTTCAGCCGGGGCACGATGGAGTTTCTGAGGCCCTCGAATCACCGGGTGCTGGCGTATGTGCGCGAGCTGGGCAACGAGAAAATCCTGGTGGTGAATAATCTGTCGTGCTCGGCGCAGGCGGTGGAGCTGGACCTGCAGCGTTACAAAGGGTACATCCCGATCGAAATGTTCGGCAGAAACCTGTTTCCGAAATTTGGCGAGCTACCCTACCTGTTGACCCTGGGACCGTATCAATTTTACTGGTTCCGGCTGCGCCGCATTTGACGTAGTGCATGGCAACGCGTCCTACTGGAGAGCGCGCTTGTGTATGATATTTCCGCCCGGTTGAAAGCGAGAGTTGGAGTCCTTGGCTGACGAAACCTACCTGTCCGACGATCTACTTCGTCAATTGATGAGCGTCGGCGAGGTGGACCTCCTTGTGGGGATCCTCTCGCATAGCAGCGCCAACACCATGAGGGCCGCGGCGCGTTCCATCGAAAACAGCCTGCAGCAAAACTTTGTGCGCCAGCGCGTGGCGATAATCAGCGTGGATGGCGGAGCGGTGGAGGATGCGGCGAGCGAGGATTCCGTAGACCCGCAAACGGAGGGAATCGCGTTTTCCAAAGGGATAACTTCGCTGCGCACCATCCATCGCATCACGGCGGGATTCAATTCCGCGCCGTCGGCGGGGCTGGCGCTGCGCACCATTCTGGCGTCTTCGGATTTGTTGCGCGCCAAAGCGTGCGCGGTGGTTTCACCGGCGACTTCCAGCACTTCGCCAGATTGGATCGCGAACCTGCTGCGGCCGGCTTTCCGCGACAGCTTTGATTTTGTAGCGCCCATGTATTCGCGGCACAAATTTCAGGGATTGCTGGCGCGCAACCTGCTGTATCCCATGACGCGCGCGCTTTTTGGCCGGCGCATTCGCGAGCTGTATTCCGATGAGTGGGGATTTTCGAACCGGCTAGGCGCGTATTGCCTGACTCAGGATGTGTGGCACGAAGAGCCGATCCGGACGCGGCCGGAAGCGTGGATGGGAATTTCGGCGATGACCGGGCCGGATTTTCGCTGCTGCCAGGTGTTTCTCGGAGAGAAACCGCAACCGCCGGCGGGCTCCGGACCGGACATCGTGGAAGCGCTGCGGCAGACGGTGGGCAGTTTGTTCTGGTGCCTGGAAACGCACCAATCCGTGTGGCTGGGGCGCAACGGTTCAGAGCCGGTGGCCACCATCGGGCCGGACCATGCAGTGAGCGCGGAGCCTATGGATCTGGATCGCGCGCGGATGTTTGAAATGTTTCAATCGGGCGTCAAGCAACTCGAACCCATCCTGCACACGATACTTAGCTCGGAGACGCATACCAATATTCAGACTGTCGCGACGCTGGACCAGCAAACTTTCCGCTTTGGCACGGACCTGTGGGTGAAGATTCTGTATGACTTTGCCTCGGCGTACCACCACTCGGTGATTAATCGCGATCACCTGGTGCAGGCGCTGGTTCCGCTGTATCGCGGCAAAATCTATTCCTTCCTGATGGAGCATTCCGATTCTTCGCCGGGGGACATGGAAGCAGAAGGTGAAAATTTGTGCCTGGAATTCGAACGCCAGAAACCGTACCTGATCGAGAAATGGAAAGCAGGAGTTGAGGTGAAATCATGAAAGACACCATCGTGCAGGGCCTGGAACAGGCTTACTACAATCTCGTGCACATGATCGCGGAATTTCTGCCGCGGTTCGTGGTCATGCTCGTGATCATCCTGGTGGGGTTGCTGGTGGCGTACGTAATCCGCTATATCCTGCGCGCGCTGCTACGGCTCACGCGGCTCGATCGAGTGTCGGAAGACGCGGGCGCGTCGCGGGTGCTACGCATGGCGGCGCTGCCGTCGATGACGGAGTTGCTGAGCCGCTCGATTTTCTGGATTACGTGGATCGGGTTCATTTTGGTCGGGGTCAGCATCCTAGGCGTGGCGGGACTGCAGGAACAGATTTCGCGATTGTTCCGCTTCCTGCCGGAGATTTTTATCGCCATGTTGATTTTGTTTCTGGGATTGATCCTGGCGAATTTTTTGTCGCGCGCGGCGCTGCTTGCTTCGGTGAATGCCGGGCAACGATCGCCCAAGCTGTTGAGCTGGTCGATCCGGTTTGTAATCTGGATGCTGGCGATCTCGATGGCGCTGGAAGAGCTGGGATTGGCGCGGCAGACAGTAATTGCCGCGTTTTCCATTGTGTTTGGGGCGTCGATGCTGGGACTGGCGATTGCCTTTGGGTTGGGCGGGCAAGATCTGGCGCGGCGTGCGCTGGAAAGGCATCTGGGAGATTCGGAGAAGGAAAAATACAAGGAGCCGCAGCCACTGTAACTGTAGCGGATGTGTGAGGGGAATTTGTCCATGGCCGCGCCGGGATTTCGGAAAGCACTATTCGCCAGCTTGAAAACCGAGCTGCCCGCGCAGTTGCCTGCGTATCTGAAGAGCCAGCGGTGGTTCGGGGGCAAGGCGCGAGAGATTCGCTCGACCGAGGTTGTGGATGTGGTGGGCTTGCCGCGCGAGGGGCTCGAGGCACTGGTCCTTTATGTAAGTGTGGAATATCTGGGGGGCGGCGCCGATTTGTACTCCATTCCGGTAATCGCGGTGCGCGGCGAGGCTGCGGTGGAAGCGGCAACTCCGGAACAACTGACGATTTCCGGGCGAGGCGGGGAGAAAGTCGTTTTTACCGACGCGCTGAAAAATGAAGCGTTCCTTTCGCTGCTGCTCGATGCCATCCAGCGCGGACTGGTTTTTCGAGGCGAGAGCGGTGAGATCACGACTTCACGCACCGAGAGCCTGGAGCTGCAGGAAACTGGAGCAGCGGGGAGTTTGCGGCCGCGGGCCATCAAAGCGGAACAGAGCAACAGCTCCATTGCCTACGGCGAGCGGCTGATGCTGAAACTGATTCGGCGGCTGGAGCCGGGCGTGAATCCCGATCTGGAGATGAGCGGTTTTCTGAGCGAGGTGGCTCGCTACCCGCACACGCCGCAATTATGTGGCGCGGTGGAGTATCGCACCGACGAAGGGCGGCTGATGACGCAGGGAATTCTTCAGGCGTTCGTGGCGAACCAGGGCGACGCGTGGGAATACACGATGAAGTCGATTTCGAGTTTCTATAATGAGGTGGCAAAGATACCAGCGGAGCGCGGACTTTCGTGGCCACAGGAAATTTCTTCGCTTGCTTCCGTCGAACCGTTTTTGGATTCGGTTGGCCTGTTGGCGAAGCGTACTGCCGAGTTGCATCTGGCACTGGCGTCGAATTACCAGGAAGACGAGGATTTTGGCACGGAACCATTCGAGGGCGATTTCCAGCGTGGTTTCGAGCGTTCCGTTATGGAGTTGACGCAGCGCGTATTCGGCCAGCTTCGCGAGGGGAAAGATCGTTTGCCGGAAGCGGCAAAACCCCAAGCAGAGAAAATTTTGGCCGAGGAACACAAGATCAAGGAGCGATTTCATGCCGCGCTGGCCCAGCCGATACATGCGATGCGCACGCGCATTCACGGGGACTATCACCTGGGGCAGGTGCTGTACACCGGGTCGGACTTTGTGATTATCGATTTTGAAGGTGAGCCGGCGCGGCCGTTGACCGAGAGGCGGTTGAAGCGCTCTCCATTGCAGGATGTCGCCGGGATGCTGCGGTCGTTTCATTACGCCGCGCACGCGCCGTTGTTGACGGCCACCGGGACGGTAAAAATCGACGAGAGCAACCGGCACAATTTGAATCGCTGGGCCGAGCTGTGGTCTAAAAAGGTGAGTGATCGTTTTCTGGAGGAGTATCTGACGGCCGCCGGGAAGGCCGCTTTTTTGCCGGCCAGCCGGGCTGAAATCATGGCGCTGTTGCAGTTGTACGTACTCGAGAAAGCGGTGTACGAACTGGGCTATGAGCTGAATAACCGGCCGGCGTGGGTGGCGATTCCGTTGGAAGGGATTTCGCAAACTTTAGAGTCGTGATTCTGTATTCTGGAGGAGCGTCCTGTGAAACCGATTTCGAAGTCTCGAACTTCCAAATTAAAAGCCGATAAGAAGCCTGGTGGGAAATCCTCGCCATTAGCGAAACCTGGTCCCGCGAAAAATGTCGGGCCCGGCGCGCCTGGCCCCGACGAAAACCGTCCGGATGTGAAGGCCGATGAAATTTACGGCGACACGAAGATTCCGGAACGGCACCGGAAACCCTGACCGATCTAAAATATCTACGCGCAAATGAAGTGCGCGTCTATTTGGGGAGAAGTTTGTTGATTCTCCCGGTCAGCCCTTTGGCGTCGAATGGCGCGCGGACTTTGGCGTCGTTGTCGAAATAAACGAAGACGTCGCGAGCCGGGCGCTGGGGGCCTTTTTCTTTGATTACGCGGTCGGCGTCTTCCGGTTCGTTGCCGCGCGCCCAAGCGGTGACGCGCGTGGTCCACTGATCCAACGATGCATCGTCGTAGCCGCTGGCGTATAAAACTTCCGAGCCGTGCAGGCGGCAATACATAAAATCCGAAGTCAGGTCCATCAGGCGCGGCCATTCGACGGTGTCTGCGCAGACCAGCGCGACATCATATTTTCGCAATAAATTTATAAATTCCGGCGTGGCGAAGCTGGCGTGGCGGATTTCCATGGCGTGCCGCATGGGCCGCTTGGCGTCGGGCTTCAGCGCCGCGCGGTTGGCCATCCATTTATCGTGGTTGTTGGCGCGTGCTGCGGCCTCTTCGGTGTCGTGCGGGAGCAGTCTGAAAAAGCTCTCCAGTATTTCGGGCTTGAATTGAAAGTTGGGCGGCAACTGCCAGAGTATGGGGCCCAATTTTGCGCCGAGATTGAAGATTCCCGAGGCCAGAAAATTCGCAACCGGAGCGTCGGCATCTTTCAGACGCCTGATGTGAGTGATGAAGCGAGGAGCTTTCACGGAAAAAACGAAATCGTCAGGTGTTTCGGCGGCCCAGCGTTCGAAGCTGGTGGGGCGCTGCAGGGAATAAAATGTGCCGTTGATCTCGATGGAGTTGAAGGTGGTGGAGGCGTATTCCAGTTCGCGTTTTTGTTTTAAATCTTTGGGATAAAATTCCCCGCGCCACGGCTTGTAGGTCCAGCCGGAGATGCCGATGCGGACTTTTCCCGGGGCAGCCATGGGGAAGATAGTTTAATCCGTCATCCCCGTGGGGAGGACGAAAAGTAAAAGCGCTTGACAGCAACGAGGGAATTTCACAGAATGCGCCTAGGCGAACAAAAAGCGAAAACAGTATTGACCACTATTCTCCATGCGCTCCAATCTGGCTACTCTCCGCTCGCACGTCGAACTATCCCTGGCCGGCCGCATTGCGTCTCCTTTCGGGTATCGCGACCGCAAGAGCGTGGAGACGGTCCTCACCGGCATCCCTGAAATCGATGGGCTGGCGGGTGGGCTGCCGCGTGGCGCGCTGACGGAAATTTGCGGGCCACCCTGTTCGGGGCGAACTACCGTGCTGCTGGCGGCTTTGGCTTCCCGAACCGCCGAGGCGGAGGTGTGCGCGCTGATCGATGCGCGCGATTCGTTCGACCCGCGCAGCGCGGAAGCTGCCGGCGTGGATCTGGAGCAGTTGCTGTGGGTGCGCTGCCGCGGGCTGGACCAGTCTTTGCGCGCCGCGGACCTTTTGATCCAGGGCGGCGGATTTGGATTCATCGCGCTGGATCTGAGCGATATCGCGCCGGAAACGGTGCGGCATGTGCCACTGAACGCGTGGTTTCGTTTCCGGCGTGCGGTGGAAGATAC
>JBBSFG010000084.1:0-12590 GCA_038238965.1 Candidatus Acidiferrales bacterium
AATGGCGCCAATGCGGAAACCACGCCGCCGGACGATTTTTCGGTAGATCACCAGGATGAAAAGGCCACGTCCTCGGTAGTGGCCGTACACGCATTCGAACGCCATGCGGTACTGCCAACCAGGGCTTCGTCTCCGCGTCCCGCGCCATCGAAAGCGTCCGCGGCGCTGAAGAACGGCCTGCCAGTCGCGGGACCGACGGCCCCAAGCCTCACGGTGTTGAGCGCTGCGGCGCCAGCAATCGGCCAGACGATATTGCGCATCGATATCGTTTCGGGTGTGACGGACCAGACTCTGGCCATTTACTCCGGCGACGAGCTACTGCTCACGACTCGGTTGCAACCCGAGCATCTGGGCGACACGCTGCGCTTCAATTGCCCGATCACCGCCGGTGAGCATGCGTTAAAGGTGGTGCTCTATCGCGGCGACAAGACCGTCATCATGCACAAAGAAAACAATTCCGAGTTGCATGCCGACGGCACCAATAGTATGGAAGTGCGGGTGAATCGCCGGGCGAAGATGCTGGTAAAGCACGAGACTTCACTGGAAGTGGTTTGGCCCAGTAGCACGGCGGCGACAGCGCTGACGAGCAATCCCGGATTTAAGCCTGCCGGGGGATTGGCGCTGCGATAGTATTTTGGAGCGTTGCGTGGAGCGCGGCGAAACGGAGTCACTCGTATCGCAGCGCTTCGACCGGATCGAGCTTGGCGGCTTTCATGGCCGGCCAGACACCGAAGAAAAGTCCCACACTTACACTGACAACCAAGCCGGCGACGGCAGCCCACAGCGGCACGCTGCCGTGCCATTCCAGCGTGAGGCGGATCAGCAGCACGAGGCCATTGACCAGAATCAGGGCAATGATGCCGCCCGCGCCGGTCAGGGTCATCGCTTCCAGCAGAAACTGCCAGGTGATGTCTTTGCTCTTTGCGCCGATGGCTTTGCGGATACCAATCTCGCGGGTGCGTTCGGTAACGCTGACCAGCATGATGTTCATCACACCGACGCCGCCGATCAGCAATCCCACCGAACTGAGAACCACGGCGGCGAGCGCCACCATGCCGACGATGCTATGAAACTGTTCCACTTCCTGCTGCGCGGTGCGAATCGCAAAACTGTCTTTGGCGTTGTAGGCGACATTGCGACGCCGGCGCAATAACTCGGTGGCCTGATCGACAGCCTGATCGAGCATGTTGGGATAAGCCTGGAAGCGAATCTGATTTTCGTACGCGCCGGGATAGACTTTGTGGAATGTGTTGTAGGGAATCAGCACGCGGCGATCTTCGTCCCCCATTCCGAAGCCCCCCTTGGGCTTCTCGACGACGCCAATGACCAGGAAATCCGAGCCGTCGATCAGTACATCCTTGCCGACGGCACCGCCTTCCGGAAATAAAACCGGGGCGACATTTTCGCCGAGCATCACGACTTTTTCGCTGTGGAGATTATCGCCTTCACCAATGAATCTGCCGGACAGCACCGCGGCATTGGCATAGACCTGCGCGAAATTCGGCTGCACGCCGCGGAAATCGATAGCGGTAACTTCTCCCGCCTTGGTGCGAACGGTATGGTTTTGCTCCCACCAGGTCAGGAATACGGTGACATTTTTTATGGCCGGGCAGCCTTCTTTCAACGCGTCGGCATCTTCCAGCGTGAGAGGTTTTCGCAGGCGCTCTTCCAATGGGCGACTCTGGCCGTGAGGGCCCTGATCCCAGCGGGAAACGAACGCGGTATCGGCGCCGTATTGTTTGATGTTTTCCTGGATTTGTTCGTCGAAGCCGGTGATCAACGCGGAGACCAGCATGATGACGCTGACGCCCAGCACCACTCCGAATACGGTGAGGGCGCTGCGCATCTTGTGCGCGCGCAAAGTATCCAAAGCTTGTTTCAGATTTTCACCGTGGGACTGGGCCATAGTTTTTGCCTTAACCGTCGGCGCGAAGCGCCTCAATAGGATCGAGCTTCGCAGCGCGCATAGCAGGATAAATTCCGAAGAAAAGACCGACGGCGGTGGAAACGCTCAAGGAAATAATTACCGCGCTCATCGGGGTCTGGACGGGAATGGGAGTGGTGGCGCGAACCAAAGCCACAATGCCGTATGCCAAAGTAAGGCCCATGATTCCACCGACGGCGGCGAGCACCGCCGATTCGGTCATGAATTGCAGGACGATGTGTTTTCTGCGGGCTCCCAGCGAGCGGCGTAGGCCGATCTCGCGGGTCCGTTCGGTGACGCTGGCGAGCATGATGTTCATGATAACGATGCCGCCCACCACCAGAAATACGGCCGTCAAGCCGACCGCCACTGCGAAGAGGTTGCCAGTAATCTGCTGCCACAAAGCCATGATGGAGGCCGAACCAAACACCGCAAAATTGTCGGGCTTATCGTAGGGCAGGTGGCGCCAGGCGCGCATCAGCATGCGCGCTTCATCCTGCGAAGCGTCCATGATCTCGGCGTTCTGGGCCTGGACGAAAATGGTTATCCAATCGTTCTGTTTGTGCCAGTCCTTGAAGTAAGTGGACAGCGGAATCAGGATGTAGTTGTCCTGGGACTGGCCAAACGCGGAGCCAATCTCGGAGGCTACGCCCACCACTTCGTAGGTATTCGTTCCGGCGCGAATGGTCTTACCGAGGGGATCGACAGTGGGGAAAAATTTCTTGACCACGTCGGTGCCGATGAAGCAAACGGGCGCGTGATGGAGTTCGTCGCCGGTCGTCAGGAAACGACCAGAGGAGAGGTTCATATTGCGAATATCGGCGTAATTGGGAGTGACGCCGGTAAGGTCGGTGCTCTCCAGCAGGATGTTGCCCGAGCGCACATCCATGGTGCGATCATCGGTTCCGGCCACGTTGGCTGCGGTCTTCATGGTGTCGCGCAGCCGTTCGTACTCTTCCAAAGTGACCAGGGGGCGCTTCTGTGCCTTTATCCAGGCGTCCTGGCTGGTTATGATCCCAAAGCGGTCGACGAGGTAAACGTTGGCGCCCAGATTGGCAACCTTGTCGGCAACGTAAAAATTCAGCCCGGCAACAACGCTCATGACTGCGACGAGTGTAGCCACCGCCAATATGACGCCGAGTAAGGTCAAGAAACTACGCAACTTATGCGCCCGCAGGGCGTCCACGGCCAAACGCAAGGTTTCCGTCGTCGTGACCAGCGCGCTGGCGATGCGACCGCGACGCTTCGCAACGGCACCAGCTGGAACCTTGATGACCGGTAAACCAGTCAGACGGTCGATAGGAGTTACACCCAGAAAGCCTCCCAGGGTCACTGAGAAAGACGGTAAACAGGCCGGAATCGTTCCCTGAAATCTATACCTGTTAGACGCAGGACCGCGGGGTTTTATTACCGAGCCTGACCGCATTACGCAGGTATTTTGGCCCTGTTTGCCAGTTTAGCAGTTCCGGCGGGTTTACACACCAGAACCGGGCCAGGGTGAACACTGGGAAACCGTCCAAAGGCGCGCAAACGTTTATGGGTGCGGCGTCAAAACAAAAACTCGTGCAACAATTGGAGGAACGACGGAATCCCATATGCCCGGCACGTCCCATCATTAAGCCTATGCGCATTACCATTCTTATCCTTGCGAGCGCCATGCTCGTCTCCGGCGCTCGGAGCGAACACCCGCAGGACGCCGCAGTCGCTCACCCGCCAGACAAGCAGTGGGATCAAGCCCTGTTTAACCTGGTAATTGAAAATCAGAAAAAAAATGACGCGGCCATGGATTCTTACGAACGCATCGAGCGCGTGGAGATTCACAAAACGGCAGGGGAAAACCAGACCACGGAGATCAAGGTTTCGCGTGTGGTGCCTGCCGGGACGGGCATGGCGCATCTGCCCGTAGGGGCAGACGGCCAAGTGGTGGGCTCTCCCGCGTACCGGCTGGAACTTGAAAAGCTGGAAAAATCGCTGGTTTGGGCCTCGGAGACCGGGCGCGCGCAACACGACGCTTACGAGAAAATCGCCAAGAAGAGGAAAGAGCGCGAAGACCTGATAGGCACCGCTCACGCGGCGTTCGTCTTCACCTTTATGTCCGGCGAAATGCGCGCATCTCGCGTGTTGCTAAAATACACGATGAGTCCCAATCCGGCTTTCAAACCCACGACGCGCGCTGCCGCGATTTTCACGCGAGTGCGCGGAACGGTGTGGATCGATCAGCAATCGGGCGAGCTGGCACGCATCGAAGGGGAAGTGATGGAGGATATTTCGATCGGATTGTTTCTAGCCAAGGTATATAAGGGCAGCCATTTCATGCAGGAGCGCTACGAGATGGTTCCCGGGCTGTGGTTGCCGACTTTTTCGCAATATGATTTTGACGGACGCAAGTTTCTTTCCAGCTTTTCACTGCACGAACGGACCTTCTATTCGAATTACCGCCTGGTCGGAAGTCCCAAAGAGGCGCTGGAGCTGGTGCGTTCTGAATTGAAGCAATTGCATTAGCCGGTTGCGGCGGCAACCTGCTCACCGGCCTCTGGTAGCAAACTCGGCAATATCGAATCCAAATTGCAGCGCGCCGGCAGAGGGCCGCTTACAATCCAAGAAATGGAGGTTTTATGAGGCGCCTGCTCTTCTCACCAGCGGCCGTGCTTTTCGCGACGTCTGTTATGTATGCTTCCCAGTCCTCCGAGCCCGCCAAGCAATCCGGATCGGATGCGGTCAAGCCGGCAGCACCGCGGCCAGCGGAGGCCGACGCCGGAGAAAATGGAAAGAAAAAACCCAGGAAGGTGTGGACTAACGAAGAAATCTTAAATGTTGGCGGCGAAGGAAGCATTTCCGTGGTCGGTAAAATGCCGGACACGAACGCCAAGGGCTCCTCGAAAAACGCCTCGGCCGGAACGGCACGGGCGTCAGCCGCCAAGGAACAACAAATCGCCGGCTATCGCAACCGGCTCCGCCAATTGCATAATCAACTGGAGAACACGGAGAAACAGATTTTCGACCTGCGCAATTTCAAAGCCGAAAATACCGGGGCATCTGGCGGCATAAACATGAATCGCGGATATTCGATGACCCCGGTGGAAGATCAGGTCAAGAATCTGGAAGAGAAAAAAAAGCAAATCCAGGCGCAGATCGACGGCGTGGAAGATGCGGCCCGTAAGAATCGAGTCGAGCCTGGTGAATTGCGCTAAATCGCTACTAAAAAGACCGGCGGGCGCCGCACTCGCGGAGGCCAGGGCGGTCACATTCGGTGACAATTTCTATTCGATTCCGCCTTTCCCCAAGCAGTCCACTTTCCTATAATCAGAGAGGCTCGCCCGGGCGCGACCGCTAGATTTGCGACGTTTGCCCAGCCTGTTCCCATCGGGCGTCGGCGCAGCATACTGGTTGCTGATGGTTGTGGGTTATGAACTTTCGCTGGAATCTAATACGAACCGGGATGGAATTGTCGATTGTCTTGCTGTGCGTCCTGACGGGCATGCCGGCATCATCACGGGCGCAGACTTTAGCGGATTTAGGATCGATTGATGTCGCAGGCAGCCCCTTGCCCGCAGCCGGGTTATTGCACGCAGGACTCGAGCGGCCGGAGGCTTTCGGTAGTTTTGGCGCAAACCACCTTCGCTGTGTGAAGTTTCCCCAGGCAGCCTCGCTCGCAACCGCGGATTCCGGGGTAGTTGATCGTATTTCCTCGCAGTTGGCGGCTACACCGCTTTTCGTAGAGAACTATCCCACGGAAAAGTACACCGAAAAGAAATATGGCGGCGCCGAGAGATCCTGTTTCTCGAACCGCGGCGCGGTGGACCCTGCAGGGCCAAACTCCACACCTGCGGGCATATTCTGCTCACCGGGGGGGCTTCTACGGGTATCACCAATCTGCGGCGTGCGGAGCGACGAAGTTTACATCCGCAGCTGGGACGTCTTGCGTCCGGCGATGGTGCAGCCGGTAAGAATCGTGCGCGACGAGAGCGGGAAAGATAAATTTAAATGGCGCCCGGCGCTGTTGCAATCGGTGGAGTTTCTGCTATTCGAACATGCCTTTCGGCTGGTGGACGATCCGTATCTCCGTTACCTGCTTTTTCACAAACCTTTCTGGCATGACTACCTGGTCTCCGCAGGACATTTCGACATGTCGCGCTGGGGCGATGGCGACGACTTCCTGGTGAACTACATCGGTCATCCGATGCAGGGAGGGGTGACCGGGAACATCTATATCCAGAACGATCCACGCGCGCGAACGCTAAAATTTGGAAAATCCAGCGCGTATTGGAAAAGCCGGATGAGGGCCATGACCTGGTCGGCGGTTTACAGCGCGTATTTTGAAATCGGCCCGGTACTCAGCGAGGTGGCCATTGGAAACGAAGGCGGCTACACCTACACGCCGGGCTGCGGCCATTACGTTTGCGACCGGCCGGGGTATAAACCGCCGACAAACAATACCGGCTGGGTGGATTTCATTATTACCCCGACGATGGGAACGGGTTTGATGATTCTGGAAGACAGCCTCGATCGCGAAATCATGGACCGTTTCTTCCAGGAGGATCCCAGATTTGGCATCAAAGTAGTGCGGTCCATGTTAAGTCCCACGCACAGCATGGCCAATCTGCTGGCCGGGCGTGTGCCGTGGTTTCGATTTTCCGACGATACGCTGGAGAGGGGCGCGGCGTTCGGGCCCGCCGTTAACGTTAACCCCGGCCTGGAAAACCGCGACGAATCGTGGAAATACGAGCATCGCTGGAGCGCCGGCGTGCACTACACCAATATCGATTTGCCAATGGATTGGCCGGGATGCCCGGCATGCCGGGTGCATAGCTCCGGAGCAGGCGCTACCTTGGGCTATCGTTTGACCAAACTGATTTCATTCGATACCGAACTTAACGTATTTCCCGGATCCGGCTCCGCGAATGGAAAATCGCGCGCGGAAGAATTTTTGGCGGGTGTAAAGATAGGACGCACGCTCGGTTCCTGGGGACTGTTCACTACGATGCGTCCGGGCTTTATTCACTATGATAAAACGCTGGTCCCGGGAAGCCAGACGGATTACGAAAGCGCCCATCGTTTTGCTTTCGACGCCGGTGGAGTGGTGGAATACTACGCATCGTCGCGATCGACGATCCGCTTCGACATCGGCACGACGTTTGTGCGCTACCTCACCGGGCATCCCGACCCGCGTCAATTGCCGCAGACCGTTTTATCCGACGACTACATCGCCACGCAGGGAAATTTCCATCTGGGCAGCGGCTACGTGTTTCGGTTCTAGCGCAACGCGCCGAAATCAAAATTAAGCATCAGCCACAGGTGTGGCCGGAGGCGCGTGGTTCGATCACGCTGCGCAAGCCTTCGGCGCGGCGGACAATCTTGAAAGTGGAGCGCGGGATGGCCGCAACTTTTTGGTAAGTTTTTCGCGCAGCCGGCGATGGGCGCGAAACAGACGCAAGCGGACCGCTACCGTGGAAATGCCGAGGCGCTGGGCCACTTCCTGAGTGGAACAATGCAGAACATCGAGCAGCAAGCAGACGCGCCGCAGGTCGGGCGGCAGTTCCAGAATCGCCGCGGCAAGCAGCCGTCTGGTTTCGTGGCGCAGAAAACCCTGTTCGGGATTGGCAAGCCTGCATGGGATCTGCGAGCCGATGGACTCTTCCAGACCGCCAGTGGATTGTTCGAGAGAGAGAACTTTGCCTTCACGCCTGCGCCGGATGACATCGATGGAAGCATTTGTGGCGATGCGGAAAACCCAGGCATGCAATTCATCTCGTGAACTGGTTTGCGTGCCAACAAACTGATCTAGACGGCAGAAAGTCTTCAAAAGCGTTTCCTGGCGAACATCCTCCGCATCGGAAGGATTGCCGGTTAACCTAAGGCCCGCCCGGTACAGGCCGGAGGCGTAAGGCATAACGAGTGCTGCGAGAGCCTCGCGATCGCCATTGCGGGCATTCTGAAGCAAGGTACACCGAGTGCGAACCGCGGCTGCTGTACGGGAATTATCGCAATTCGAATCTTGCGTCGCCAACTGTGCCGTATTCATGACTCTGAATGGATGGCAGTTAGGTAACCAAGCGTGGAAGCTGCGGAAACCACACAAAACAAGGAGCTAGTTTTAAAGATCAGCAGGCTTCGGCTTGCTGGCGTTGACCGCTTTTGGGATTAGCAACCACGAAACCGGTCACTGCGCTTCCCGAATCGTAGTTGCTATTTTGCTCGCCTGTACGGATAGCCAGTTAGTTGCCGCAGCACACCATCCGGAACGCGACCGCAGCGAAGCGACGGACAGTAATACACTCGCGCAGTTCCTTCCGAGGTGACATACATGAGGCGCTTGATCATCACCGTGACGGCCGCACTAGCAATGCTTTTCCTGATTTCCAGCGGGTTCGCCGCGCCGCAGGGCATGCATCGCGCCACCCTTTCCGGCATAGTCGTCGGCCCAGGTGGTAAGCCGGTGGCAAACGCGGTGGTGACCTATCAATCGGGAGGCGGAGACACACCGCACGCGGTGCGTACCGATGCACACGGCCGTTTTTCGATTCCGAAATTGCGCCGGGACAATTACGATCTGCGCGCTTCGGCTCAAGGCCTGTATTCCAACTGGGAAAAAAACGTGATGTTACGCTCCGGCGAACAGAAAACCATCACGTTGAGATTGACCTACGGAGCAGAGGTTTCGAAAACCAAACTCAAGCCTCCGCAACCATAAACTGCCCTGGTACTTGTCATTTTAAACTTGCTATATATAAACGACTTAGCTGGGGTCCCGCGTGGACTCCAGATCACGGAGGCACTCCGGTACTAGCTGGCGGGTACTGTCCTGACTGGGTCTGGCGACCCATTGAGCCTCACACTGGGCGTGTGTAGTTTATGAAGAACGGGTTGGGGGCCGCGCGGGGACAGCGGTTCCGCAAGGGACCGTGTGCGAGCTACCCAACCCGCCAAGTTTTTATCCCCTTCAGTTATCGGGCTGATTCGAGCTAAACCGTAGACCGACGGAACGCCCTGCGGTGACAAAGTGCCCACCGGATTCACCATTCGCGGGTAGCGCAGAGGATCACGCTGCCGCTGGTGAGCAAGGGATGCATCCAGCTGTTGGGTTTTGTTTTGTCTCCTGGGACCAGAATCAGACGATGAGCCCATTGCGCGATCTGATCGAATGAATCGTACACGCTGTAGGAATAAGCCACTCCGTCGCCTTCCGTGACTCGATAGCGCTTTCCGGATGTTCGCAGGTGGTCGTACGCTCCCCACAGGCCGGTTTTATAGAGCAGGAGTTTCGATACTCGTTGGAGAAAGCGCCCTTGGCCGAAGCGATTACAGTCTGAGAGAAAAATCGCTTTCCTGGCGACCCGCAGCATCTCGCCGACGACGACGGATGGGTCCGGCACGTGATGGAGAGTTGCAAATTCGCAGACCGCGTCGAAACTCTTATCCGCGAACGGAAGCGCTTGTCCTTTCCCCTGAATCAACGATCCGCTGGTCGCGCTGCCGCGGAGCACGGCCTGGTCGATCAGGGCGCCGACAGGTTCAACGCCACAAACGCTAAGCTCCGGAATAGAGGATTTCAGATTACGGAGCATGCGGCCGGAAGCGGTGCCCACATCAAGCACCGTCCGGACCTCTAACAGCCTCAGCATGCCAATAATGAATTCCAGGTCCACCGGATCGCATCCGGCTTCGCACTCGTGCATCTCTTCGTAGCGCTCCGCGGTGTCGGTATAGTATTTCCGCTGGAGCGCAACGCCGCGTTCCACGTTTCGCGACATGCAATCCCCTTAATCTTAAGAATGTTTGAGGCCCAGGTTGGCCAAAGTTTTACCTGGAATTTATGGTCTGAGGCTTGGCGAATGCATTGTATATGTTTGTACTTCAGTTAACCACTCCCAGAACTCTTGCGCATTGCGGTTCCAGTCATGCTCCTGGGCGGTGCACCGTGCGCTCTCTCCCAGACGCTCGCACAGTGCAGGATCGGCAATCAGAGTTCGCAAAGCGGCGGCGATTTCGTTGGTATCTTGGGGGTCGCGCAATACCATGCCATTTATTCCGTCACGAATAATTTCGCTGACTCCAGCGCGGGAACTGGCGACGACCGGCAAGCCGCAGGCCATGGCTTCCAGCACCGGCAGGCCAAAGGCATCTTCAAGCGAGGGGCCGACGTAAACGTCAGCGGCGGCGTAGAATTGCAGCACGTCCAGTGACGGCGGCAAAAAAGTCACTCGATCGAGAATTTCCCGGTCGCGGATTATTTTTTCGTACGGGCCGCGAGCATCGTGGCCCACGACAAGCAATCTCCATGGCAACGCGCGGATCATACCTAACGCTTGTAGCAAGCCGTCCAGGCCCTTTTTCTTCCAGTCGTTTCCGATCAGCAAGAGCGCGATATCCGCAGGCCTCAAGCCGAGCGCTTGGCGGGCAGAAGGCCTGCGGGCCAGCCGGCGATGCGCAGAAAAACATTCAGCGTCGACCCCATTGCGAATAATTCGGACATCGCGGCGTTGAAAATATTCCGTCAACTGATGCGCCACCAGGCCGGAAACCGCAGCCAGAGAGACATCCATCCGGGTGTATTCCCTTTTTTCCAGAGCCATGATAAGGCGGTAATAGAGCCGCCGGTGAATCAGCCTCGGCCAGCTTTTCATGGGAGTTCGGCGAAGACTCAGCTCGGAAATGACTTGCCGATAAAATTCGTGAAATACCATGTGCACGGCTATGGCGTCCGCACCCCGAGCGTTAATGCCCGGCGAAAAGGTGAGGTCGTATTTCAGGCCGCGGAATTTGCCGTCCCACCATCGACAAAAAGAATTGGCGAAGAACCAAAAAATGTATTGCAGCAGATGCGGACCGGGAATTCCGGGAACCCGGTGCCAGAATAAGCGGGCTTCCGGCTGCGGCTGGGTAGACTGGTATGGCACAACTCCCCGCAGGTCCTGAACCCGCTGGGCGTAGATATGAACCTCAATTTCGGCGCCAATGCGCAATTTCTCCAGTTGTTCAATGACGCACCGTTCCGTGCCATGTCCACGATCGAGAAAGGGCGTAATTACCGCGACGCGCACGTCAGCGCATCCGCGAACGAGAATTCCCGGCGCTGGCGGGCGCAAGCGCGAACGCCGCGGAAGGAACGAGATGCGGTAAGCGGAATAAAATCCCCAGCAATAGCCAAAAATAGGCGTTGCAGACAAAATCGTGGTAAATCGCCATCGACGTAAACGTAATCGGCAGCAACAAAACGAAAGCGTACCAAAAAATAACAAACGCGATAGGAAACCAGGGCGATCCCCGGAGTTTTTTGACGATTTTCCAGGCGTACCACAAAATCGCAAAACTCATCACCAGCCACAAAATGAGGCCGCCAATTCCCATCTCTACCACCAGCGTCCCGAATCCGCTCTCCACACCAATTCCCATAGCCCTTTCATGGAAGATGTGCACGACATACTGTGCGCCGGACGAACTTGTGCCGATGCCAAAACCGTAAGGCCAGCGATCGTAGCTAAACGCACCAAGAAAATTTCTAACCGGGTATTCCCAGGTCCGGTATTGCAGCTCGCTGTTCGCGCTACCGGGCGTCAGTGTTTCCGAATAGATGGACAGCCGGGACAGCAGTGCGTCGGGAAACACAAAAAACAGCGCCACCATCGCCAGCGCGATGCCCAGCGCCGCTCGCTGCAAAGTGCGAAGCACCCGGGCGACTTCGCGTTGCCGCCACGGCGCGCCCCACAAGAATGCGGCTGCGACTACAATCACGCTTCCGCTCGCCCACAGGAACAGGCCCCGCGCGGCGGCCATTACGACCGCCGCGTACATGGCTACAACGGTGACGAACGCCAAAGTGCGCCCGCGGCGATGCCGCAGCAGCAGGTAGCCGGTGAAGCCAAGGACCAGCAGCCAGCTGACCAGAACGAAGTCCGTATATCGCCCAGCGCTGACGAATACCGAGGTGGCCCGATAGGCGGAGAGACCCGAAATGGGAGCGGTGCGGTACAGCGTGCTGAGCTCCTTGATTTCTTCGGCGGGATGCTCGGGATTCAAAAAGGTAGGGCCGGCGATCGATTGGACTATTCCCAGCAAACTTATGATCAGCGCCAAAATACTATTTATGGAGAAAAATTTCCGCAGCTCGCTTTCGGAATTGATCATCGCGTACCCGAGAAAAAGCAGCGGAATGTACGTGAAATACAACTTCATGCCCAAAATTCCGTATAGAAACGTCTTGGAGGCGGGATTGAAAATCTGCAGGATGCCAAACCAAACGAAAAGCATCACCGGCACCAAAAAAGGAGGACGAAAAACCTGTACTTGTTTGCGGGCGTAGGCCAGAAAGAAAGAGAGATACACAACAAGAACCAGGCCATCCTTGGCGAAATAAATGGCCATGTTATTTCCGAGGAATTTGCGGGCTAAATCCTCAAACAAAAGCCACCCAAGAAAGAAATACAAGCCATTGCGCCAGTTGTTCAGGATTACAACGACAAATACTCCCGCGAGGCATATCAGCCCGATGTACGCCAGACCGGAAACATTATTGTTCACGACGTCCTGGGCGAAAATATACGCACCCAGAACGAATAGGACCAGCATCGCCAGGGCAGGGAGCGGATTTCGGCGGCGAAAATCGTCGCCCAATACGTTGGAAGCGAATCTCACTGTCTCGTATCCTGAAATCGCCACGAATGACCGC
>JBBSFG010000085.1:0-12453 GCA_038238965.1 Candidatus Acidiferrales bacterium
AAAAGACAATTTTCATGCTTTTATCGCGGGGCACTCGTTTGGTCAGTATCTTTCCGGGTTAGCCCGCGCTTACGCAGTCACCGGATCGACACCCACGCAGGAAAAAGTCCATCGTCTGGTGAAAAGTTTCGGCGAAACAGTGGAGCCGTCGGGAAAATTCTATGTTGATTACCGATTGCCCGGTTACACGTTTGACAAAACTTGCTGCGGGTTGATTGACGCTCACGAATTTGCAGGAGATTCCGATGCCCTTGCCGTTTTGAAGCGAGCCACAGAAGCGGCATTGCCGCATCTGCCGGAGAAGGCATTGAGCAGGGCTGAACAGGAAGCTCGACCACACAAGTCCATCGCGTATACCTGGGACGAAACTTACACGCTGCCTGAGAATTTTTTCCTTGCGTACCAGCGCAGCGGAGATAAACGCTATCGAGAACTGGGCGAACGATTTATCTATCACGAGTACTACGACGCTCTGGCAGGCAACGAGAACTCTCTGCCCGGGAAACACGCGTACAGCCACGTCAACACCCTGAGTTCAGCGATGCAAGCTTACTTCGTTCTGGGTGACGAAAAATATTTGCGCGCGGCGACGAACGGGTTACGCATGGTTCAAGAACAAAGCTATGCCACGGGAGGCTGGGGTCCTGACGAGGCCTTCGTGGTTCCCGGGAAAGGATTGCTGGGCGCCAGCCTGGCCAAGACGCGGTCCAGTTTCGAAACGCCTTGCGGCGCGTATGGCCAATTCAAGATCACTCGCTACCTGTTGCGGGTGACTCGCGATTCGCGTTACGGGGACAGCATGGAGCAGGTTTTGTACAACACCGTCGCCGGAGCTAAACCGGTTCATCCAGACGGCGTTAGCTTTTACTATTCCGACTACAACAACGATGCGGCGAAAAAGGTCGATTACAAAGACAAATGGCCGTGCTGCTCCGGCACCTTTCCGCAATTGACTGCCGATTATGGGATCAGTTCGTATTATCCGGCCAAAGACGGAATTTATGTGAATCTTTTCCTCCCGTCAAAGGTCACATGGATGCAGAACGGTGCGCGCTGTACGCTTTCGCAGCAAACCAGCTACCCTGAATCGAACACCACCCAACTTCAATTGGAGAGCGCACGCACGGAGGATTTTACAATCCATGTGCGAGTACCAGCATGGGCAGATCGCAATACTCGGATCTCCGTAAACGGAAAAAGGGTGGGCGGCGAGTTAACTCCAGGCAAATTCCTTGCCATCTCTCGTACCTGGAAAAATGGAGACCGCATTGAGTATGAGCTTGGCATGGCGGCGCGCTTGCAGCCGGTGGACCCGGAGAATCCTCGAATCGTTGCGTTGATGCGCGGACCCCTGGCAATGTTTGGAGTGGGGAGTTTGCCGCCAAGTTTCACGCGCGCGCAGTTACTGGCCGCGTCGGCGATTTCCAGCTCTTCGTCAGACTGCGTTGTGCAGAGGAGCGGAGAAAAAACGACGTTCCGGTCATTTGCAGCAATTGGTGATGAACCTTACCGCCTGTACCAGAAGGTGGACGCCTGATATTTACCTCATCGCTCGCCAGCCTCAGTACGCCATCACGCACTTAAGCACTTTGATTGCTGCGGTTACTGCCGTTGTTTTTCGACGCTCCGGGAGCTTAAAGGAACGTTTTTGCCGCGCACGAAATTCAATCGCGAACGTTAGGCGCGGGCGACGGGCGTCCACACCTGCATAGGAGTCGCCGTCCGGTTAGCCCACGCGTAATAAGGAATGAATCTCAGCTCTACCGGCTTCCACTTGGGGGTATCGGCCGAGTACCGGTAATACAAACTGCCAGTCGCAGGAGACCTCTCGGAAACTGCCCCGGTATGTTCCAGCACCACGATGCCACCAAGCAAATCGCTCTTAAACTCTTCGCGGAATTTTGAGGCCGAGGGCTGCCGCAGGTCCAGCGACACATCAAACAGCCGCACATCCTGCGCCTGATCCAGTTGCTCCAGACAGTACACCAGCGGGCCGCGCTGGACGGCCGCGCGCCCGTAGTCGTCCACGATGCGAGGATTGGCCTCGAGCACCCGAGGAGTCATATTAAATGTCACGTTGATCACGTCACCCGGCGACCATCGGCGGCGCAGGGCCAAGTACTGCCCGGCCGCGACGCCAGAGATAGACTTGCCGTTTATTTTGACCTCGGTGCCATCAGACCAACTGGGAATGCGAAGATTAAATGTGAAATCCGCAGGCTTCGCCGGCGTTACTGTTATTTCGGTGTCGCCATCCCACGGATAGTCTGTCTTCTGCACAACATTCAATTCCGTTCCATCCTCGAGATGCCAGTCGAGCCGAGAATTGTCGTACAGATGCAAATACAACCCATCTTTGCTCGTGCTGTAGAAATAACCTGGTAGTGAGGCGAAGGTGCGCTCCAAATTCGGAGGGCAGCAAGTGGTGTCATACCAAGGGTTACGAATTTGCTCACCGCTCGCGGGATTGAATGCCAACGGGTTGCGATAGCAATAGAGGGTACCGTCGAGTGACATGCCGGAATTGATGCCGTTGTACAGCGCGCGCTCGATTACATCCGTATATTTAGCGTCTCCGGTGGCCGTGAGCATGCGCCAGTTCCACATCATGTTGCCGATGGCGGCGCAGCTTTCACCGTAGGCAGTGAAGTTCGGAAGCTCGTAGGAATCGCCGAAGGCTTCGCCCTGGCCTCGCGCACCGACTCCACCCGTCACGTACATCTGCGAAGTCACGAGGTCATTCCACAAAACATCCAGCGTCTTCCAATAGGATGGGTCTCCGGTTTCCATGTAGTAGTCGGCGGCCCCACAACAGGCGTACATCGCGCGTACGGCGTGGCCTTCGAGATGCGTGCGCGAAGTAAATGGAATTCCGCTGAAGTGATAAACGTAAGCGTCAGGAGGAAATTTGATGCGGTCGTCGCCCTGCAGAATGTAGCCGGCCAGTTCCAAGTGACGTTTGTCGCCGGTGGTGCGATAGAGTTCAACTAGCGCCAATTCAATTTCGGGATGGCCAGAGAAAATTGGTTTCTTGCCGGCGCCTGGCCCGAAAGTAGGCAATAGGTAACCGTCGACGAAGCGAATGCCGGCGTCCAACAACTTACGATCGCCAGTACCGCGGTAATACGCGATCGCCCCCTGAATCATGTGGCCGAGGTTGTAGAGTTCGTGGCCGACTCGTTGTGCGGCTGGCTCCATGCGGTCTTTTGCGCGCTCGTTTACGTAGTAAGTATTGAGGTATCCGCTGGGCTCTTGAACCGCAATGACCTCGGAGATAATTCGTTCAGTCTGCTCGCGTAGCTCGGGTCTATCTCCCGACTGCAAGGCGAAGCCAACTGCCTCCGCCCATTTGTAAACGTCGGAGTCCGAATAAACGGGGCCTCGCTGGCGACCCTCACTCTTGCCAACCAGACGCAAATAGTTATCCATCCGACCATTCGCCTCCAGCAACTTTTCCATGGACGGGATGCTTTTGTTTACGTTGATTTCGCGACGCGCGCCCCAGAACCCCGAAGTGATGGTGACGGCCCTCACGGGAACATTTTGTAATTTTGCGAAAGGAGACTTGTCGGTGAAGAAAACGCCCTCATTCTTCCATTGCGAATCCGAGTTACCTGCGCCGGATGACGCAGACGCAGCAAGCAAGCTTTCCGTGGGCAGGGAGGTGATGGTGGCTGCCGCAAGACCAGCGCCAACAAATTCCCGGCGGGACAGTAGAGCGGTTTTGGTCATAGCTATCTCCTTCCAGACGTAAGCGAACCTCGAGAACTAAGGCGGCGCAAACTAGTCAAACGTCAATGTTATAGAAGCTATAAATATCAATTTGTAGTAAACCTTTACCATATCATGTCTCGAACCTCGTACCAGTGCGCCGCGAGTATTCCATATTGATAGGCTGCGGCGCAGCCCATCAATCCAGCGCGCCCAAATTTGCGGATAGAAAACTGAGGCCGGCAATCCACGCGGTCATGTCACGGCCGGCAACAAAGAAATCTTCGGCGGTGTTGGAGCGGCTCTTCAGGTAAAAGCCGATGGCCAGCACCAAAACGAAATAGAAAACGACGACGACCAAGTCGATGGCCGAAAGACTTACCAGCCCCACTCCCGGTCATGACTGGCTCAGCTATGACTTTTACGGGAATTGAGGAACAGTCGGACAGCTTCCGAGCAATAGCCGCAGTGTGGTTTTTGACTGTTTCGTGTCTGGGCCGTACAAATGTTGGCTGCCGGTCACAAACCAAATTTCCAGATTGGAACAATTCAATCATTTCGACCTCGGATATTTCTCATCTGAGGCGACATCGGGGCTGAAGTCGGTCTCTATAGCCTTAGACGGTCCCGGAGTAAAGGGTATATTATGGCAGCACAGAATACTCCAAATGGGAAAACGATTACAGTAAGTATTTGACGACGCTATGCCAAAACAAGAATGAAGACTAAAGTAAACGTTTACCACACCTGTGTAGCTTTTGCATGATGGATTCAGGACTAAATACCCGGCGTGCCAATTATGAGAGATGCTGCGGAGAATCCCCATATTATTCTGGCTGGAAAACTGGCGCTACTTCTTGTTGCTAACTTGCGTGACACACTCACGAATGCGTTAGCAGGATCGCGTATACTAGCCCCGTTACATTTAAGGATGCACAAGAGGACTCGTGGATATTCGCTATGTCGCGAAAAGGGCCAAGGTATCTACTTCAACAGTTTCGCGTACCGTGAATCAGGTAGTGACCGTTGATTCCCAACTTGCTAAACGCGTGTGGAAAGCCATAGCAGAACTTGGGTATTATCCCAACCGACAAGCCCGCGCTCTGGTTTCAGGCAGGAGCCGCGTCTTTGGCTTAATCGTTTCTGAGATTACCAACCCGTTTTTTTCCGAAATCGTCCAAACCTTCGAAACCCTGGCAGTAGAAAAGAATTATGAAATCCTTTTGACCTCCACGATTCACGATCCCAAACGAATGGAATTGGGTTCGCAGAATGATCTAAGGACGGGTGGATGGCGTGGCCATTCTGACCTTTGGCATGGAAGACGAGTTGCTGGAACACCTGCGCTTTCGGAACTTGCCGCTGGTCTTTGTGGACGTCGGACCGAAGACTCCTGGCGTCGCTCTATCCCTTCGACAATCAGCGCGCCGGACGCTCCGCCCAGCACTTGCGCTTTCGTTAAGCCGTGCGGATGCGGGTGATACCAGTAAAGTCCCGGCGGCGTATTTTCCGGAATGCGCATGCGATATTCAAACGCAGGCTCGCCCGGTTCGACCAGGGTTCGCACCGCTTCGTCCTGGTGGCACACCGGAGGCACGGCCCGCCCGTGAAAATGAAGATTCGTAGCGCCATCGACCATGCTTCCGCCCGCGCACGGATCCGGTTTTGCCGCGGTGTTCGGCATCGGCATCGACATGCCGCTGTGGGCCGCCGGCTGCGTTATTTCATTTTTTAATTCCACCACCAGCCAGTCGCCGGGATGCAATCGCAACGTCGGTGCAAGCCTTCCGCCCCCGGACACATAGCAATAGCGCACCCGCCCTCGCGCATCCACCTCACTGCGCATTCGCAATTCCACTCGCAGCACCCCATCCACGCTTTCGATTTCCGCCGGCTGCTCCACCGTGCTGCCAATTTCCGGCTGTGGGCAAGCTTCGGGCGTGGTAGCAAGCGCATACGACGCGCCCCAGTCGGCCGCCGCAATAAAAATAAACAGCAGCCGCACCATGCTGGATTTCAAAAAACTGAGGTTCACGTTCGTCATTTGCAATCGAGTAGCATACAAACTCATTGTTAACGCCGCATGACTACCCTGATGATATGGGCCTGAACATGAGGCCGTCTGACTGATGGGCACACTCGCGCGCAGACTTCGCTTCACCGACTATGCCGCGTTGGCTTTCGGCACCATGGTGGGTGTCGGCTGGCTGGTCGTGATGGACGATTGGCTCGGTCGCGGCGGCCCGCTCGGCGCCATTGTGGGATTCGCCATCGGCGGTGTGCTGTTGCTTCCCGTCGGCTACGTTTACGGGCAATGGGTGCAGCGCTTGCCCGATGCCGCCGGGGAAGCCGCTTACGCCGCGCAGGTTTTTCCGCCAACGGTCAGTTATTTCACCGGCTGGATGATGCTGCTGGCGTATTTCATCGTCTGCCCCTGGGAGGCCGTGGCCGTCGGCAAACTCGCCGCGTATCTTCTTCCTTCGCTCAATTCATTTGAGCTGTACCGCATCGCCGGCCATCCCGTTTTTCTCCCGCGTTTGCTCCTCGGGCTGTTGCTGACTATTTTCATTGCCACGCTGAACTATCGCGGCGTGCGCGCCAGCGCCACCTTTCAAAACTTTTCCGCCGGCGCAGTGCTGGTGCTTTTTCTGGTGATTCTTGCCGCCAGCGCGCTGCACGGCTCGCCGGCCAATTTTCATCCGGCCTTCAGCGCTACGCCGCTGGTTTCTATTTTCCTCACCTTGCAAATCGTTCCATATTTCATGACCGGCTTTGAATCTGTCCCGAAAGTCGCCGAAGAAGCCTACCCAGGCTTCAAAGCCCGCGGATTTTCCGGCGCGATTTTTCTGGCCGTGCTGGTCGGCGCGGGATTTTACGTTCTGGTCACCGCGGCGGTCGCGTATGTCGCACCGTGGCAAAGTTTGCTGGGCAAGCCGTTCGCCACCGCGGTGGCTTTCGAGCGGGGCACCGGCGCGCCGTGGCTGGTGCGCCTCGTCATGGCCTCGGCGCTGCTCGCTTTGTTCGAGTGCTTCAACGGAAACTTCGTCGCCTCCAGCAGATTACTGTTTGCGTTTGGCCGCCGCGGCACCATCTATCCCGCCTTCGGCAAAGTTCACGAGACATTTTCGACTCCTTCCATCGCAATAGTCGGCATCGCCTCCGCCACGGTCCTCGGACTGTTGCTGGGTGACGCGATTCTCGTTCCCATTACCGAAGTTGGCTCCATGGCCGCCGCCAGCGGATGGTTCATGGCCTGTCTGTCGTTCTGGCTAGTAGAAAAGGCGCGCGGGCCGCGGATCATCACCACCTTGGGACTCGCCATGTCACTCTTACTTTTGCTGATGAAGCTCGTCCCCATGTTCCCCGGCCATTTTTCCGCGGCGGAGTGGGTGGCGCTCACCGTCTGGCTGGCTATTGGCTTCAGTTTGCGCCGCGGGTGACGCGACGCCCGCAAACGCTCGTGTATACTTTCGAAGCGCAGAAATTCTAGCCAACCATTCATGATTCCATTTCTACATCTGGGGCCGCTGACGATACCGACATTTGGCCTGATGGTGGCCACCGGACTAATGGTCGCGGCATATGTTTTGCAAGCCGATTTCGATCGCCGTCGCATGTACCTCGACCCCGGCAAAAAATCCAGAGGCTCGCGGCCGCAGCGTACCGACGAAGGATTTCTGATTATTGGCATCGCCGGTTTTGCCGGCCTCGTGGGCGCGCGCCTTTACCATGTGCTTGAAAGTCCCCGCGAATTTTTCGCCGATCCCTGGCCGCTGCTGTTCAGCCGTTTCGGTTTTGCGTGGTTTGGCGGTTTTCTGGGCGGGCTCATCGCGCTGATTATTCTGGCGCGCTATCTAAAGATCCCGCTGCTCGAATTTCTGGACATTTGCTCGCCGGCTGCCGCGGTCGGCTACGCCATCGGCAGAATCGGCTGCCTGTTGTCCGGCGACGGCGATTACGGCATGCCCACTTCGCTGCCCTGGGGCATGAGTTTTCCCAATGGCGTAGTTCCCACCACCGAGCGCGTGCATCCCACTCCTCTATATGAATTTTTCATCTGGCTGGCCATCGCCGCCTTCCTGTGGCACATGGGCAAAAAAACTCTGCAGAAGCCTAAAGCCCGCGGCGAGGTTTTCTGCAATTATTTGATTCTCACCGGCATCGCACGATTTCTGATTGAATTTATCCGCATCAACCCGCGTTCGTTTTTTGGCCTGTCGAACGCGCAGACCGCGAGTCTCGCTTCCATCCTGGCCGGCGCGGTGTTGCTTTGGCGTATTAAAAGCGAATTCTACGCGCTGACGAAAGAGCACCGCATTGTCGAGCACATTGCTTCGCACGGCGACATCCTCCAACCCGAATATTCGCGGCCCACGCCCGAATGCCCGCATCCCGAACGGTGGCACATGTACGACTCCATGAGCGCGGAAGTCGAAGTGCTCGATTTTTTGCGCCAACTGGTCATCACCGTGAAGCCCGACCTCATCGTGGAGACGGGGACTTTCTCCGGGTTGAGCACGCTACGCCTGGCGGAAGGCCTGAAGACCAACGGCGTGGGAAAAGTAATCACCTGCGAATACGACGCCAAGGTTTTTGCCGCTGCCAAACAAAGATTCGATTCTTCCGGCCTCGGCAAATGGATCGACGCGCGAAATGAATCCAGCCTGGATATGAAAGTTGCCGGCACCATAGATATGCTCTTCTGCGACAGCGATGCCCCGCTGCGCGAGCAGGAAGTGCGCCGGTATTTGCCGCAGATGAACCAGTGGGGATTAATTTTGATGCACGACGCCAACTCTTCGATGAAAATCGTGCGCGAATCCGCTTTGCGGCTCGAAGCTGAAGGATTGATTACCGCGTTGCTGCTGCCCACGCCGCGCGGCCTGGTGCTGGCACAAAAGAAAAGATAACGCGGGCCGTCAAGATCACGCGCTCAAGTCGCAACTCTGCGCGGCAGTCACAAATCGGCTTGGATCGCAGCTCTCCAAAACAACGCCGCCAAACCACCCGACCATCTCATTACGAATCCCGCCTTCCGGCGGGTGGGGAATCTGCTGTCTGGCAACACGCCCAGGCCTCGCTTCTTTCCCGGCCCGCAGCGCCAAGAGCCAACGCCCGGCGCGATCTCAGCCGCGCTTTACAACATCTGCCGCAGAACATACTGCAAAATCCCGCCGTGCCGGTAATAGACCACTTCCTCCGGCGTATCCGCGCGCGCGATCGCGGAAAACGTTCTTTCCGTCCCGCCCGCGAGTTTGGCTTTCACCTCGATGAGTTTCTTCGGCGCCAACGAAGAAATTCCTTCGAACTCAAACACTTCATGCCCCGTGAGTCCCAGCGACTCGCGCGTTTCACCAGTCTGAAATTCCAGCGGCAACACGCCCATACCGATCAGGTTGCTGCGGTGAATGCGCTCGTAACTTTCGGCGATCACTACGCGAACGCCCAGCAGCCGCGTTCCTTTCGCGGCCCAATCGCGCGAAGAGCCGGACCCGTATTCTTTTCCGGCCAGTACCACCAAAGGCACGCCCGCTTCGCGATAGAGCACTGCCGCGTCGTAGATGGACGTTTTTCCCGCACTCGAATCCGTGCCACTCTCCCGGTTGCCCAGATATAACGTCCAGCCACCTTCCGTCCCGGGAGCAAGCTGGTTGCGCAGCCGGATATTCGCGAACGTGCCGCGCATCATCACTTCGTGATTGCCGCGCCGCGCGCCGTAGGAATTGAATTCGTGCGGCTTCACTCCATGCGCAATCAAATATTTCCCCGCGGGACTTTCGACCGGTATCGATCCCGCCGGCGAAATGTGATCGGTAGTTACGCTATCCCCCAGCATGGCCAGCACCCGCGCGCCGTGCACATCGGCCAGCGCCACCGGCTCTTTGGGCATGTTGTCGAAATACGTCGGCATCTTGATGTACGTCGATTTCGGATCCCACTGGTAAATATCGCCCTGCGGAACGGGCATGGACTTCCAGTGCGCGTCGCCTTCGAATACCTGTGCGTATTGTTTGCTGTACATTTCCGATGTGACCGCGCCGCGCACCGTTTTTTCAATTTCCTGGGGACTGGGCCAGATGTCGCGCAGAAAAACGGGCTGGCCCGCGGTGTCTAAGCCCAGCGACTCGGTGGTCAAATCAATATCCATGCGGCCGGCCAGCGCGTACGCGACTACCAGCGGCGGCGACGCCAGATAATTTGCGCGCACCAGCGGGTGAATGCGCCCCTCGAAATTGCGATTGCCGCTGAGCACCGCGACCGCCACCATATTGTTGTCTTTGATCGCCGCGCCAATCGCGTCGGGCAGCGGGCCGCTGTTGCCGATGCACGTTGTGCAGCCGTACCCCACCAGGTGGAAATTCAATTTTTCAAGATAAGGCGTCAGCCCTGCGGCTTCCAGATAATCGGTCACCACTTTCGACCCCGGCGCCAGGCTGGTTTTCACCCACGGTTTTACGCTCAGCCCGCGTTCCACGGCTTTTTTTGCCAGCAATGCCGCGCCCAGCATCAGCGATGGGTTCGAAGTGTTCGTGCAGCTGGTGATGGCGGCAATAACAACCGCGCCGCTGGAAAGATCGAACGAGTCGCCGTTGTTTTTCACCGCGGCATGAATCTCCGGCACCCCTTCCACAACTTTCGCAAAAGAACTCTTGGCGTTGCGCAACGACACGCGGTCCTGCGGCCGCTTTGGTCCGGCGACGGTGGGCTCGACAGTGCCAAGATCGAGTTCGAGCGTGCCATTAAAATCCGGAGCGGGCGTGGCGTCGGTGCGGAAAAGCATCTGCTCTTTGCAATAGGCTTCGACCAGCGCAATCTGCTCCATGGGGCGCGCGGTAAATCGCAAATATTCGAGGGTCTCCGCGTCCACGGGAAAAAATCCCATGGTCGCGCCGTATTCCGGCGCCATGTTGGCGATGGTGGCGCGATCCGGAATGCTCAGCGAAGAAAGCCCGGAGCCATAAAATTCCACAAATTTGCCAACCACCCCGTGCTTGCGAAGCATTTCCGTCACGGTGAGCACCAGGTCGGTAGCCGTGGCGCCTTCGCTCAATTTTCCGTGCAGCCGGAATCCCACCACTTCCGGAACGAGCATCGACGAAGGCTGGCCCAGCATGGCGGCTTCCGCTTCGATTCCTCCCACGCCCCAGCCGAAAACGCCCAGCGCGTTAATCATGGTGGTGTGCGAATCGGTGCCAACCACCGAGTCCGGATACGCCTGAACTTTATTTCCGGAAGGCATGGCGCAAACCACGCGCGCAAGATATTCGAGATTTACTTGGTGGCAGATGCCGGTGTCGGGCGGCACTACTTTGAAATTGTGAAAAGCAGTCTGCCCCCAGCGCAGGAAAGCGTAGCGCTCCACGTTGCGCTGGAATTCCAGTTCGGCGTTGAGCCCGAAGGCGTTCACGCTGCCGAAACTATCCACCTGCACGGAATGATCGATGACCAGCTCGGCGGGGAAAAGTGGATTGATGCGCTTGGGATTTCCGCCCATGCGCTGAACCGCTTCGCGCATAGTGGCCAGGTCCACGACCGCGGGCACGCCGGTAAAATCCTGCAACAAAACACGCGCGGGCATGAAGGCGATTTCTCTTTCGGGAGTTCCGGGGCGCCAGTTCGCCAGCGATTGAATATCGGGCGCGTGGACGAAGCGGCCGTCTTCGCAGCGCAACATATTTTCCAGCAGAATGCGCAGCGAAAAGGGCAACTTGCCGAGGTTGGCAACGCCATTTTTTTCCAGCGCTTCCAAACGGTGAATTTCGAAACTTTGCGCGCCGACGCGCAGCGTATCCCGGGTGCCAAACGAATTTCCTGCGGAAATGGCCATCCCTTTGGTCCTTTCGCCGGTTGCCCAGCCCCCCATGATAACCGAAATCGAATTACGGCGCGGGCGGCTATACTGTTATCGGCGTGAACCCCGCAGCAAAAATCGTGCTGATTTCCACCTACGAGCTTGGCCGCCAGCCGTTTGGCCTGGCCTCGCCGGCGGCGTGGTTGCGCAAGCGCGGGCACAGTGTGGTCTGCCTGGACCTGGCCCGTCAGGAATTGGACGACGCGGCGGTACGGGAAGCGGATTTGATCGGAATTTACCTGCCAATGCATACCGCGACGCGGCTGGCGGCCGAGTTGCTTCCGTCTTTGCTCGCGCAAAATCCCGGCGCGCATTTGTGTTGCTACGGACTGTATGCGCCGATGAACGAAGCGTATCTCCGCAGCTTCGGCGTCCAAACAATTCTCGGCGGCGAGTTTGAGAGTGGCTTGGTACATCTCGCTGGGCGGGTATTGCAGGCCAACGAAAGTGCCGTGAAAGAAAGCGCCGCGAACAATTTGCCGCAGGAAGAGTCGCTCGTTTCGATGGAACGCCTGCAGTTTGAAGTGCCCGACCGCTCGGGCCTGCCTGCGTTACAGAAGTACGCGCATCTCATCATTCCCGGCGACGGTTATCGCATCGTGGGCTCCACGGAAGCGAGCCGGGGCTGCAAACATCTCTGCCGCCATTGCCCGATTGTGCCGGTGTACAACGGCGTTTTTCGCATCGTGCCGCGCGAAATCGTCCTGGAAGATATCCGCCGGCAAGTGGCTGCCGGCGCGCAACACATTTCATTTGGCGATCCCGATTTTTTCAATGGCATCGGCCACGCCATTCCGCTGGTGGAGCAGTTTCACCGCGAGTTTCCCGAGATCACCTACGACGTCACCATAAAAATCGAGCACCTGAGGAAATACCAAGAGCAAATACTC
>JBBSFG010000086.1:0-12145 GCA_038238965.1 Candidatus Acidiferrales bacterium
AAAAAGATTCGCAGGTCGATTACCAGCGACTCTTCACTCTCCACCTATGCGCACAACGTCAAAGTGATCGTGCGCGACGGCATGGTCACGCTGAAGGGGCCGGTCAAGTCGGAAGATGAGAAGAACTCGGTGGGCTCCAAGGCGTCGGATATCGCGGGCGCCGACAAAGTGCAAAACGAGCTGACCGTAAAGTCGTAGATAAATAACTGGAGAGAGATTTAAAGCCGCCGTTGGGCCGGAAGGCCAGCGGCGGTTCTCAATTTAGGGCGCTCACCAGGAATGCGAGTGAAGCCGCGAACATCGCCGCCGTCCCGGCCCAACCCGCGATTTGCAGATAGAGGGGCAAGGTGAACTGGCCCATGATCTTGCGGTTATGCGTCATCAGCATGATCAAAGCCATGACCGGAGCGGCCAGCACGCCGTTGATTACCGCCGCGACAAACAACGCTTTGATGGGATCAAAGTGCACAAAATTCAGCAACAACCCTACCAGTGTGGCTACGCTCAAGGTCAAATAAAATTTCATCGCTCGCGCGGGTTTGATTTCCAGGCCAACCCGCCAGCGCATCGCTTCACCGACGGCATAGGCAGCGGCGCCGGCCAGCACCGGTACGGCCAGCAAGCCGGTCACGATGATCCCAGTTGCGAATAGGGCGTACGCAAAGCGTCCGGCCAAGGGTTCGAGCGCGCTGGCCGCCTGGGTGGCGGTCTGGATGTTGGTATTGCCATGGGCGTGCAACGTAGCCGCTGCCGTAAGCATGATGAAAAAAGCCACGGCGTTCGATACCGCCATGCCGGCGTACGTGTCGATACGGATTCTGCGCAGCTCCATCGGCGCATGGGATGGGGCCTGGCGCAGTGATTTTTCTTTCACATGGGCCTGCACTTCCTCGGCTTCCTGCGAGGCCTGCCAGAAAAAGAGATAGGGGCTAATGGTGGTTCCGAGCACAGCCACCACCACCGTCAGGTAGTCGCCGCGAAATAATTTCACTGACGGCAGAACAGTGGCCAGCAACGCGGCGCGCCAATCGATATGCACCAGGAACGCAGTCACCACGTACGCGAGCAGTGAGATGGCAAGAAATTTAAGGTACTTTACGTAACGCGTATACGGAACAAAGACCTGCAGAACGATCGACAACAAACCCAGGGCCAGCAAATGAATCCACGCCGGACCCCCAAAAAGCATGTGCGCCGATTCGCCCATGGCGCCCAAGTCGGCACCCAGATTGAAAATGCTGGAGACCAGCAGCAGCGCCACGATTCCATAGACCACGGGACGCGGGTAGGCTTTGCGAATGTTGGCGGAAATCCCTACGCCGGTGACCCGCCCGATTCGCGCGCTGATTTCCTGAATCGCGCACATGAATGGATAGGAGAACAGCGCCAGCCACAGAGTGGCGAAACCGAATTGAGCGCCGGCCTGGGAGTATGTCGCTATGCCGCTGGGGTCGTCGTCGGAGGCGCCAGTGACCAATCCTGGGCCGACCAAGGCCAGACCGCTGACGAAGGAGTCAGGGTCGTGACGCGGATCACGCTTCCGCGGCTCGGCCGCTGGTATTTTTTTATCGAGTTTTTTCTCGACCGATTTTTTTGCGGTGGATTTTTTCTTGATAGACTTCGGCCTGCTGCCCACGCTGGATCTCCTTGCTTCGTATTCGCCGACCCTGCGTGGGAAGAACGGACAGACGGAGCGAAAATCCGGACTATATCCTGCCCATCAGAAGCAATATCACCAGGATTACAACCACCAAGCCCAAGCCGCCGCTCGGATAATATCCCCAGCCCCGGCTGTACGGCCAGGCCGGAAACGATCCAACCGAGAGAAGCAGGATGACCACCAGAAGAATTATTAGCATGGGTTTCCTCGTGGCGCATTGGACCGTTTTACCCTACCAGGCACAATCAGTGTAAATGTGTATTTGCATTTGAAAACTCCAGTGCGCGCGGTGAAGCGCCAGGCTTCCCGATACGCCACTTTTTTGACTGCCGGTTGTTCATGCGGGTGAAAGCAGTTGTGAATACAGGGTAAACAGTATGTCCTTTGAACAGGACGGAGCCATTATGTACATGGGGCGCAGCTCCGCGTTGTCGACCGATCCGCAACATCACGCGTTCAAGCTGGCTCAACGTACGGCGCGTTCAAGTTCATCCTCAGGAGGCAAAACCATTGCGCATTCTGGTCGCGGACGATCACGACATCATCAGACGTGGTCTCAAGGAACTCCTGACGTCTCGCGCCGGCTGGGAAGTTTGCGCCGAAGCCAAGACCGGCCGCGAGGCAGTGGCACTGGCGGAACAATTTAAACCTGATGTAGTGGTCATGGATGTCAGCATGCCCGATCTAAACGGCTTGGAGGCTGCCCGTCAAATTCGCAAAAGCTTGCCGAGGACGGAGATCCTCATACTTACGCTGCATTTTTCCGATCAACTTGTTCGCGAAATTGTGGAGGCGGGAGTGCGCGCGTATATCATGAAGTCCGACGCCGATCGCGACCTGGTTGCGGCCGTGGAAGCCCTCGGGAATCATCGCCCTTTTTTTACTGCCCGCGCGGCGGATATGCTGCTCGATGGATTTCGCCGGCCCAAAGGCTCAATCGATTCCGAGGCGGTAATTCGCAATCGGCTGACGGCCCGCGAGCGAGAGATCGTCCAATTGCTGGCTGAAGGCAAGAGTAGCAAGGAAGTCGCCGTGTCGCTGGGTATCAGCGTTAAAACTGCAGAAACTCATCGCGCCAATATAATGAGGAAGCTAGAGCTTCATTCCGTCAGCGAGCTAGTACGCTATGCGCTGAAGAATCAAATTATCGAAGCGTAGCTGTGGGCGCAGCCGATGCAATGTGTATCCAGGCTGCCATGAGCAGGTGGTGGGAAGGCTGCATGCCGCGAGTTCTGATTGTCGATGACCATGCGATTATTCGCCGCGGTGTCCAGGGAATCCTGCAGGCGCATCCCGAATGGGAACTATGCGGAGAAGCTGAGAGCGGGCAGGAAGGCGTGCGGCTGGCCGGCGAATTGCGACCTGAAGTGGTGATCATGGACGTCTCCATGCCCGGCTTGAATGGATTGGAAGCCACACGGATTATTCGCGACATTCTGCCGGAAACAAAAGTTTTGTTGCTGACCCTGCATTCTTCGGGGGAATTCGTGCGCAGTGCATTTCACGCCGGTGCGCGCGGCTACGTGCTGAAATCGGATGCCGAAAACGAACTGGTGCGCGCTCTAAATATTGTCATCGGCGAGGGCACGTATGTGAGTCCCGCGATTGATGGGCGGACCGCCAGGGAAGCGCTGGCGCCGCGCGGCGTGAACTGAATTTTTAAGCTTTCCGGTTTCATCCGCGGCGTTGGACTTTTCTTTCCGCCGCAGCCAGAATGGAACCGGCCAGAATGAATCACACATAACTAATTCAGGAGGATTATCGATGCCGTCCGCTAGTCAGAAGCCCGCTCCATCCGAAACCGGTACACGAGAAGATTTAATCAAGAGCTTGAACGGGGATTTGGCCCGGGAATACCAGGCTATCATTGCCTATGTCGTGTATTCGCAAGTGCTGAAGGGCGCGGAGTACATGAACATCGCCGGGGAGCTGGAAAAGCACGCCGGCGAAGAATTGCAGCACGCCATCACCATCGCCAAGCAAATCGACTACCTGGGCGGCACGCCTACCGTGCAACCGGAGCCTGTGAAATCCACGGACAATAACAAGGAAATGCTTAAGGCCGATTTGAACAACGAAAACGAAACGATCAGGAATTACCGGCTACGCGTACGCCAGTGTGAACAGCTGGGAGAATTCGCTATGGCCGAACTGGTCCGTGAAATACTGATCGACGAGCAGGATCACCAGATCGCGCTGGCTACCGCTCTGGGCATCGACCCGCCCAAGCTGTAGGCGCATGTCGCGTTTACGCGCCGCGATAGATCAAGAAAATCCTGCGGGCACCTGGGGTAGCGGCTGGTGCATGCCTCAAGGCATTGAACTTTTGCCTCAATAGCGGAAGCTGACGGGCGGCGGGATTCCTGGATCCGTCGGCCCAGGACCCGGAAACGGCGCACGGCCCGGATCGGGAGAAGGCAGTTCCGGCTCCCATGGTTTCTTGGGAGGAAGCTCCGGTTGGGGAGGCTGTGGCACGGGCTCTTCCGGCCCGGGGAAATTTGGCTCTGCGGCGTTTAAGCGCGTCATTCGTTCTCCTCAAACTGTCCACTAACATTACGCGTCAACGCGCAGTCGGCAATCAGTACATTGCGGTAGGTCTGAGGTTGTCGCGCTCGCCTACAGCTTCTCCTCGATTGACCGTCGCGCGGCACGCGGCATATCTTGACTACTGTTGATGAGCTGGCGGTCCTGTCCCCTTGGGAGTGACTGCACACGGTAGCCCGAGAGGGCCTTTGCAGTTTGACCTGCTTGGAAGCTACCCTCGACCGCCAGAACCCGGCACCTTTGTTACCCTTACTCACCGCGCCTTCTAAGCATAATCCCTGATAGACCCTCAGCCGGTAGCAAGGCAAAGTACGGGCACAGCCGGACCCCACCTGATCTAACCGAGCTCCGGCTGATTGCCGTAAGAACGATTCAATCTTAAGGAGAGTTAATGAAATCGCTTAAATCGTATGTGATGCTCCTGCCACTGCTTCTGGTCGCAGGCGTAGTGGGTTGCCAGACCGCGCCACCCAAATCACCCGATGTTACCGACAGTATTCGTAAGTCGCTGGATCAGTCTGGCTATAAAGACGTCACCGTGAGCCAGGACCGCGATAAGGGCGTCGTGACTTTGTCTGGAACTGTTCCGGCAGAGAGCGACAAGGCGCAAGCCGAATCTCTCGCGAAGTCCGGCGCTGCAGGCCAGGTGGTTGCCAATCAGATCGCCGTACGGCCTCCTGGAGACGAAAGCGCTGCGAAGACGGTGGACTCCGACCTTGATAAAGCGATCGAAAAGAACCTCGACGCGGCGTTGGTCAAGCGCAAGATGGATAAAGGCGTCAGCTACGACGTGAAAAACGGCGTGGTTACGTTGAAGGGTGACGTCAGCTCGCAAAGCCATCGCAGCTCTATTGAAGGGATCGCCAAGGGCGTGCCCAACGTAAAGCAGGTAGTGAACGAATTGCAGGTCAAGGCCCAGAAGGCCTCTTCATCCAATTAACGTAATTCGATAACTTCAGAAGTAAGAGCAAGAGAGCGGAGCCGGTGGCTCCGCTCTTTTTTGTATTGGCGCCGCCGGAGGCATTTGGCCGCCGTCAGGTATGTGGCTATCGAGCCTGATTTCAACGTTAGGTTAAAATGGCTGACTAAAACGCCCCATTGCCCGCCACAGAGAGTGATTCTCGAACCTGCGACTTTTCGAAATCGCGGACCGTTTCCAAAGAAGTGGAGTTGGCGCTGTTTCGGGTACTCCAGGAATCGTTAACCAACGTGCATCGCCACGCGAATGCCAAATCCGTCGATATTGTTCTTACCTGTGCGGATGGACGCGCTGTTTTGACCGTTCACGATGACGGCCGTGGGATTTCCCGCGAGGTTGTCACCCGCTTCCTTTCTGGACTGGCTTCCGGAGTGGGCCTGGCGGGCATGCGGGAGCGCCTGGCGGAGTTGAACGGAACACTGGAAGTGGAGCCTCGCACGCGCGGGACCCTGGTGCGAGCGGCAATTCCCACGACGGAAGGCGGTACGCAGGCCGCTAAATCGCTGCAAGCCACCGCTGTTTAGTGAACCCTCGATGCAGTTGTTTTAGTGGAATGATTTACGCGCTGTAAGCAGCCAAAGAACCGTGCCGCGCGAGGAGTTCAAGCCTGCGCCGTGATCGAGTGCGCGCGCGGAAAATTCGCGACTTGACCGTCTCCACGGTAATACCCATGGCTCGCGCTAGTTCGCGGTTTGTCCATCCCTCTGCCTTCTGCAGCACAAATGTGTGCCGCAACGAAGGGTTCAAGCATTGCAACGCCTTGTGCGCCAACTCCCGGTTGATGTACTCCCGCTCGTGATTCTGCCGGTGGTCTTCGATTTCCGGGTAATTGGCGTACGCTCCCGAATCCTGGCTCGAGTCGACCGGATTGACGAAGCGTTCCGGTTTGTGACGGCGGAGCTTCATCAATGCTTCATTGATGGTAATGCGAAATAACCAGGTGGAAAATTGGGACTGTCCTTCGAACCGGCCGATATTGTAGTAGGCCTTCACCAGCACATTTTGCACGTTGTCTTCCGCATCCTCGCGGTTTTTCAGCATGCGCAAAGAGACGCCATAAATCTTTCCGGAATGTTTTTGCACCAGGGCGGTGAAGGCTTCATGATTGCCGCGGCGGGCCTGGGCGATCAATTTGTGTTCGGAAGAAGCCACTTCAGTTTTCATGTGCGGCAGTCCCTCGCATGCCTGATTTACGCCCGGAACTCTTACGTCCTAACGCCAGTTGTTTGGCGGGAGTTTTTGATCCCGCTTGCTGACGAGCTTGTATCAAAGTTAGAACGCGCTTGGCGGTTCAACAATACAGAGGACCGTGTACTCCGCGACTGAGGATTTTGTAGGCCAACAAACCGTTAAGGGGACCGCCGGAAGGTTGGATCACTCTCTCTAAAAACCCGCGGCCACAAGAAAAAGGGCAGGAATATCCCCGCCCTTCGAACCACACCGCTGAGATATACCTGCTTATGGCTTTAGTGCAGGCGAAGCATGTTGCAGACGCGAAATCAGGTGATGCGCGGACGCCGGGGCTTCCACCTTGGATTCCATCACGATCTCTTCTGCAGTCACGCCTTTACCATACAGGCGCTTGTTAGCGTCATTGTCCGGACGGAGAGTGGTGCCTTCCAGAGAAACGCCGGCAAACGCACCGCGAGCGCGTGAATAACTGAGCATCTCAGCGCGCATATACGCGTCCGATTCAGCGGAAGCGCTCCGGCCCTTCGGCCCGGCCGCCACGCTGGCGTCGCCGCCCAGTTTTACCTTACTGTGGAGGAGACTGTCCATGCCGCGGTCATTCATGATCAGGATCACAAAGTCGGTAGCCTCGCCGCCGATCTGGAACCCAAAGCTTCCGCCTTCCAGCGCGTACATCGCGGGCGCGCCCCAAGGGCCTGAAAAACCCTTGCCGGTGCGGCAAACCATCACGCCGCGGCCGTAACTGCCGCCCACCACAAAAGCGGCCTTCAAGACCGAAGGCAGCACTACCACGCAGCGAGCTTTATCCAGCAGGTCTTGCGGGATATCGTCCGGCACGTCCAAAATTTCCTGTATGACTTTGCCAGCATTTTCAATTCTTTCTTCTTCGTCCTTTACCTTGTCCGAGGCCAGCTTCGCAAACGAAAGTGTCGCGAATGCCAGCATCGCCGCCATTGCCAAAGTCCATTTCTTCATCTTTGTTACCTCCATTGAAATTAGGAATATTTAGAACTTACTTGCCGCGCCCCGTCGCCAGAACGACCACTCCACTAATCAACGCGATAACGCCAATCACAGGCGGAATAGGTATGGTGTTGTGCTCTTCCTTGGTGGCCTGGATGGGTCCGATATCGAGCACTTTCTTGTGAGTTGTATAGGTAAAACCTTGATAGACCAGCGCGATGATGCCGATCGCGATCAACGCCACACCCAGAAGCGTCCTACCGTTCATTGCGCCCTCCGTCTGGCCCATTCAAGAAAGCTCACCGCCGCCGTTCACGGTACTAGAAACCACGCCGACGCAGCTGGCCGGGGCTAGAAGCAGGGCCGTTGAGTCTGTTCAGTTTTACGTGATACGCGGCTAAGGCTCCATACTAGGTTGACCTTAGGCTATGCGTTTGCATCATGTAGCCGTTCGGGCCCTCAGCGGCTTGCAGGTGGCAATTCCTGCGTTATGCCGCGTACACGAGTCAGCGGTCCGGATTTAAACCAATCGCTGTATATCTTCGTCCTTTACGTCGTGGTTTCCTTAAGAAGCCCGGAACAGTCGGTAAAGGGCGCATAGGGAGGCTTCAATGAATTGGGATCAAATTGAAGGAAAATGGAAGCAGTACGCGGGACAAGCCAAATCCAAATGGGGCAAGTTTACCGATAACGACATGACGACGCTGAGTGGAAAGAAAGATCAGCTCGTCGGCCTCGTTCAGGAGCGCTACGGAATCGCCAGGGACGAAGCTGAAAAGCAAGTAGACGAATTCGGCAGTTCGTTTTCGGACGACAATGCCGCCCAACGCGATGAAAACGCCCGCCGCGACAAGACCCGCAGCGCCGGATCTTTATAAGCGGCTACGTTGATCCGTTGCAATTTCCAGTTTGTCGAGCTGGCCGTAATGGCCAGCTCTGTTTTTTTTGTTCATTGCAACTTGCTACTTGAAAGTCCCCGCCTCCTCCACAATACGTTCGGTGCTTGATAAACTTCTTCCGTAGTCGTCTTCCGCGATGAATATCCTCAGCTCGCTCGGCTTGGTCATGGGAACTGGATACTCTTCCGGTCTGAATCTCTACGCCACGGTGGTCACTCTCGGGCTTCTCCAACGATTCGGCGTCATTCACCTTTCGCCCGGATTGCAGATTGTTGCCCATCCCTGCGTTTTGGGAGTGGCCGGCGCTCTTTACTTCATTGAGTTTTTTGCCGACAAGGTGCCGTATATCGACACGGTGTGGGATGCGGTGCACACATTTATCCGCCCGCCAGCTGCGGCGCTTCTGGCCTATGCCGCGGTCGGCGACGTGTCGCCGGAATGGCGCTGGGCAGCTGCGTTGCTCGCCGGCGGGGTCGCGCTTACATCGCACAGCGCGAAAGCTTCCACGCGCGCGGCGGTCAACACCAGTCCGGAACCGTTCAGCAATTGGATATTAAGTTTCGGAGAAGACCTGCTGGCCGTTTGGCTTACCTGGATGGCTTCAGCTCATCCACTGGCGACCGCCATTGTCGTCGGCGCACTGCTGATTCTGTCCGCGTTCCTGATATTTCATTTATTTCGTTTTGCGCGCCGCGCGTTTCGGAGCCTGTCGTCAGCCTGACCGGTTCGGGCGAGCCGCCAGGTGCGGTGCTACTTCAAATAGATCGCCAGCCAATCCAGAAACGTCTTGTACCAGAATTGAGAATTCTGCGGCTTCAGCACCCAGTGACCTTCGTCGGGGAAAATCACCAGCCTCGACGGCACGCCCTGGCGTTGCAGCGTGTTGAAAAATTCCAGTGATTGGGTGTACGGCACGCGAAAATCGTTTTCGCCGGCGATTACCAAAGTGGGAGTTTTGTATTTTCCCAAGTCGCCCGCGAACGTGGACGCTGACCATTTTCTGTAACTCTCCGGATTGCCCCACGGCGTCCCCGCCATATCGTGGTCCGCGAACCACAACTCTTCCGTCGCGTACATGGAAGTCTGATCGTAAACTCCCGCGTGGCTGATGATGGCTTTGAACCGACCGGTGTGCGTGGCGATCCAGTCGGCCATAAATCCGCCGTAAGAGCCTCCAGCTGCGGCCATTCGCGTTCCATCCGTGAATTTATACGTGGCCAGCGTGTAGTCCACGCCTTTCATGATGTCGGCGTAAGCCTGCCCACCCCAATCGTTAGCGATTTCGTCCACGAATTTCTGGCCGTAGCCCGTGGAACCGTGGCGATTGATCGACAGAGTCACGTATCCCGCAGCGGAAAATACCTGCGCGTTCCACCGATAGCCCCACGCGTTGGACCACATCGTCTGGGGGCCGCCATGCAGCAGCACCAGCAGCGGATATTTTTTTGTAGCGTCAAAGTTTGGGGGACGAATCAACATCGCCTGCACTTTCGATCCCGCCGCGCCCTCGAACCAGAATGTTTCCGGAGCGTTCATGTCCAGCTTGGCAAGCAAAGCGTCGTTGTGATGGGTGACCTGTTTCGCATTTGATCCGTCGCCGCTGGCCACGAATATTTCCGCTGGAGTCGTCAGGCTGGTGCGTTCGAACGCCATCGTTTTTCCGTCGCTGCTCCACGAAGCCGTGCTGTTAAATCCGTCAGCCATGATTTTCTTCGGTTCGCCGCCACCGTGTACCGTCATCGCGTAAACCGGTTGTAGCGTTTCGTTCTCGGCGGTGAAATAAATCGTTTTGCCGTCCGGCGACCACGCTAGCCCTTCCGCGTTGCGGTCAAATTTTTGCGTCAAATCTTCGCTCTTACCGGCTTTGCGGTCGTACAACATCACTCGCCAGCGGTCCGCTTCGTATCCCGCGGTCAGTTGCGCGTGATAGGCGATGTAATTTCCGTCGGGCGAGTAGACCGGGTTGCCGTCGAATCCCGGATTGGTGGTGATTTTTTTGACGTCACCGCCACCCACGGGAACCAGGAACAGTTCGCCGTTTGTGCTGGTGGCTTCCACTTTGTCGGGCACTGCCGTGTAACAAATCTCTTTGCCGTCTGGCGAGAAATTAATGTCCTCCGGACCGCCGCGCTCGTCGGGTGGCACATCGTAATTCGCGTCATGCGTCAGATCTCGAGGCGTTCCGCTGCCGTCAGCCGCGGTAACGAAGAGGTGGCTGCGTTTTCCCTCCGACCAGTGCGTCCAGTGGCGGTACAGCAGTTGCCCGTACACGCGCGCCTTTACTTTGTTCTTTTCTTTTTCCGCGTCGCGCGCGCTGTTGCAGGCATCGTCCTTGCAATCGGGATACACCGAAGACGTAAACGCGATCATCGCGCCGTCCGGTGACCATTTCACCATGTCCGCGCCGCTCGACAGGTGCGTGACCGCGTGGCTTTCGCCGCCTTCCATCGACAGCACATACACCTGCGAGTTGCCGTCACGCGAAGAAATAAATGCCAATGTTTTTCCGTCGGGCGACCATGCGGGAGACGAGTCGTGCCCGCTCTGGGTCAATTGAGTCGCCGCGCCTCCCGTGGACGGCACAATCCAGATGTTGCTGGCATTACGATTGGCGCCCATATCGGGCGTCGACAGCGCATACGCAACCCATTTTCCGTCCGCGGAAATGGTCGCGCTTGCGACCCGATGCATACTGATCAAGTCACTGAAGGTGATGGGATGTTTACCGCCGGAATCCTGAGCCATGCCCGCCGCGCACGCCGCACCCAGCACCACCGCTAAAACTCCGCTACGCACCTTGAACGTTCGCATGCGCTTCTCCTCGTAAATCGCTTTTGGAATATCGCTCGCAGGACTCCGCATAGTGTCACGATTAGCGCGCGATTCCAAGATTTCTCGACACTCACTTGCTCAGCGGCACGCCCACGGCCCAGATATAGCCGTCAGGATCTTCCAGAATTACGTCGCGCCACCCATGCGGAAAATCCGCAGCTGGTTGCAGAATCGTCGCTCCCGCAGCCTCCGCCCGTTGTTGCAGATCGTCGGGATCGATGCCCATTACGCGCAGCTCGGCGCCGTCGCCGCGCTTGCCGCTGCCTTGCAATCGCGCCGAAAGCGGGTGGTGATCGTAGGTGTGATCGGAGTGCAACATGAACTCCACGCCATTCAGTTCCATCGCCGCGAAATCGGCATCGCTGTAGCGCACGGTAGCCCCGAGCACATTCTTATAAAACGGCAAGGACTTTGCCAAATCGCGCACGAGTAAATTTACCGAGAAGCGCGGCATTCCACGCCCATATTTATCGGCAGGCATCCAGGCGTCGCCGGAACGCTTCATGGTCATGATTCTCTCCAGGGTTGCAACGAACTCTTTCACTATTGACGCAGGCGATGAAAAATCATCTCATGCGGAATCTGCAACAATTCTATGCATGAGGTGCGGGCGAACAATGTAACCTTGCCAATTTGGACTACTCTTCAACGGACGGTCGACACGGTCTTACGCACCAGGAGCCAGTTCGTCGCCGCGATCGCGACAGTGACCCCGACGACCCACAGATTGCTCATGGGAGTCTGCGTGAACAGCACTGCGCAAAATAACAGCGTCAATATTGCGATCAGTGTTCCGGCTCGCAGGCGAAATGCGTCAGCTTCGGGCTGTTTCCTGCGCAGCACCAGGAGCGCAATAGCAAAAGACGCGTATGTGAGCAGCCTAGCCACCGCCGAAAGAGTAATGTTCCACCGAAAATTCCCCGCCAGCGTGAAGGTTAGAAGCAACGCGGTGTACACCACGATGGAAACGTGCGGCGTCCGAAACTTTGGGTGTATCGCCGCGAAAAATCGTGGAAAGTCGCCGCGTTCCGCCAAGGCAAACGTCAAACGCGGGGCGTGCAGCATATTTGCGCCTAG
>JBBSFG010000087.1:0-12053 GCA_038238965.1 Candidatus Acidiferrales bacterium
GGACGACGATATTACCGGCGTGCTCTCCAGGCAATACGGTGTTCCCTCGATAAACCTGAAGTATTACGAAATCGATCCGATCGTTATCAAGCTGATTCCGCAGGATACGGCGTTGCGGTATCAGGTGATTCCGCTGTCGCGAGTCGGCTCGGTACTGACCATCGCGATGACTGATCCGACCAACGTTTTTGCCATGGACGATATCAAGTTCATGACGGGATTCAATGTGGAGCCGGTGGTGGCGTCGGAGTCGGCTATCGGAGATGCGATTTCGCGTTTTTATGGCGGGAATTCTTCGAATCATGAAGAGTTGAGCAATTTGATGAAGGACCTGGTCGATGAAGATCAGGAACTGGAACTGGCCGCCGATGTCGCGGAGATGGATACCGCGACGCTGGAGAAAGCGGCGGAAGAAGCGCCGATCATCAAGCTGGTGAACCTGATTCTGACCGATTCGGTGAAGCGCGGGGCTAGCGATATTCACCTGGAGCCCTACGAGATGGAACTGCGGGTAAGATTCCGCATAGACGGCCAGTTGCAAACGGTGATGAGCCCGCCGCTGCGATTGAAAGATGCGATCACCAGCCGCCTGAAAATCATGGCCAAGCTGGACATTGCGGAAAAGCGCTTGCCGCAAGACGGCCGCATCATGATCAAGTACCGGGCGGACGGGAAAAAGAAGGAACTGGATTTTCGTGTGTCCACTGTGCCGACGTTGTATGGCGAAAAGATCGTCATGCGGCTGCTGGACAAAGAAAACCTGCGGCTGGACATGACCAAGCTGGGGTTCGAACAGGCATCGCTGACGAAATTCGAACGCAACATTTTCCGGCCGTACGGCATGGTGCTGGTCACCGGTCCGACGGGCTCGGGAAAAACGAACACGCTGTACTCATCGGTGTCGTCGCTGAACAAGGTGGATACGAATATTATGACCGCGGAAGATCCCGTCGAGTTTCAACTCGCGGGCATCAACCAGGTGCAGATGAAAGAGCAGATCGGGTTGAACTTCGCGGCCGCACTACGCGCCTTTTTGCGGCAAGACCCCAACATCATTCTGGTCGGCGAGATCCGCGACTTTGAAACAGCGGAAATCGCGGTAAAAGCAGCGCTCACGGGCCATCTGGTGTTGTCCACGCTGCACACCAACGACGCGCCTTCCACCATCAGCCGCTTGATGAACATGGGAATTGAGCCGTTCCTGGTAGCGACTTCGGTGAACCTGATTTGCGCGCAGCGGCTGGTGCGGCGCATTTGCCAGAACTGCAAAGTGGAGCTCGAGGTACCGGAGCAGGCGCTGATCGATGCCGGGTATACGCCCGAAGAAGCGAAGAAAACGAAAATTTATCACGGCAAGGGCTGCAACACCTGCAACAAGGGCGGCTACAAGGGACGCACTGGACTTTACGAAGTGATGGAGATCAACGACGAGCTACGCGAATTGATCCTCGTGGGCGCGTCGGCGCTGGAGTTGAAGAAGAAGGCAGTGGAGCAGGGAATGATTACGTTGCGGCGAAGCGGTTTGACCAAGGTGGCGTTGGGCCAGACGACGATGGAAGAAGTGGTACGCGAAACAGTTCTGTAGGAGAAAGGTGAACCATGGCTGGAATGACATTAAGCGAACTGCTGAAAAAGATGATCGAGATGGGCGGCAGCGACCTGCACATCACCACGAATAGCGCGCCGCGCGTGCGCGTGCACGGAAAGCTGCGGCCGTTGGACATGCCGCCGTTGACGGCCGCGGACACCAAGTCGCTGGCGTACAGCGTGCTGACCGACGCGCAGAAGCACCGCTTCGAGGAAAATCTGGAACTGGACTTTTCGTTCGGATTGAAGAACCTGGCGCGTTTCCGCGGCAACGTGTTCAATCAGCGCGGCGCGGTAGGCGCGGTGTTCCGGACCATTCCATGGGAGATCAAGGGCTTCGACGCTCTGGGCCTGCCGCAAGTGGTGAAGGGCATGTGCGACAAGCCGCGCGGGCTGGTGCTGGTGACCGGGCCGACGGGGTCGGGCAAGTCCACCACGCTGGCGGCGATGCTCGACAAGATCAACGCCGAACGCGAAGAGCACATGATCACGATTGAGGACCCGATTGAGTTTCTGCACAATCACAAAAAGTGCCTGGTGAACCAGCGCGAAGTGCACGCGGACACGCACTCGTTCGCGAATTCGCTACGCGCCGCGTTGCGCGAAGATCCCGATGTGGTGCTGATCGGCGAAATGCGCGACCTGGAAACGATTGAGTCCGCGTTGCGCATCGCGGAAACCGGCCACTTGACCTTTGCGACGCTGCACACCAATTCGGCGGCGTCCACCATCAACCGTATTATCGACGTGTTCCCGGCGCACCAGCAGCCGCAAATCCGCGCACAGCTTTCCATGGTGCTGGAAGGCGTGTTGTGCCAGGCGCTATTACCGCGAGCCGATGGACGCGGGCGTGCCATGATCATGGAAGTGCTGGTACCCACCGCGGCCATTCGCAACCTGATTCGCGAAGATAAAATTCACCAGATTTATTCGGCTATGCAGACGGGCACGGGCCAGACGGGCATGCAAACATTCAACCAGGGACTGGCCAACGCCTATATGGCAAAAACCATCACGCTGGACATGGCGCTATCGCGCTCTTCTAACGCCGACGAACTGCAGGACATGATCAATCGCGGCGTGACGCACACCCAAACAGCCGGCGGCGGCAACATCCGGACGCCGGTAGGCAGCAAGAAGTAACGAGCAACAGTAAATTAGCGAGCGACAAATTTCGTGGTATTCAGGCACTGAGGAGGGCAGGACATGCCGGACTATAAATATCGGGGAACAAATCGCTCCGGCTCCAGCGTGAGCGGCGTGATGACCGCCAACAGCAAGGCGGAGCTGACCAATCTTCTGAAGCGTCAGCAGATCACACCCACGAAAATGTCGGAGAAGGGCAAGGAATTCAACATGCCCACCTTCGGCGGCGGGGTGAACGCCAAAGAGCTGGCGGTATTCACGCGCCAGTTTTCGGTGATGATCGACGCCGGGTTGCCGCTGGTGCAGTGCCTGGAGATCCTGGCCGGGCAGCAGGAGAACAAGTTTTTCCAGAAGGTGCTGGTGAACACCCGCTCCATGGTGGAAGGGGGCTCGACGCTCTCCACGGCCATGCGCAGCTCGCCAAAAGTTTTTGACGGCTTGTACGTGAACATGGTGGAGGCCGGAGAAACGGGCGGTATCCTCGACATCATTCTGCAGCGCCTTTCCACGTACATCGAAAAGAACGTCAAGCTGCAGCGCGCGGTGAAATCGGCGTTGGTTTATCCGGTGGGCGTGCTGACCGTTGCCGGATTGGTGATCGTCCTGTTGCTGTGGAAGGTGGTGCCGATTTTCGCGACGTTGTTCGAGGGCCTGGGCGTTACGTTGCCGCTGCCCACCAAAATCGTTATCGCCATGAGTAATTTTATCGGCAGCTACTTCGGATTGTTAATCCTGGTGGCGCTGGTTGCCGGCATCTTCGGATTAAAGGCGTGGTATGGCACCGAACAGGGCCGCTACATTCTGGATTCGATTGTTTTGCGGTTGCCGGTCATCGGACTGCTGATGAGAAAAATCGCCGTGGCGCGGTTTACGCGTACGCTTGGCACGTTGATCTCCAGCGGCGTGCCGATTCTGGAAGGATTGGACATTACCGCCAAGACCGCGGGAAACGCCGTGGTGGAGCGCGCGTTGCTGAAAGTGCGCAAGGCGCTGGAAGAAGGCAAATCGCTGACCGAGCCGCTTAAGGATTCGAACGTATTTCCAGGCATGGTTACGCAGATGATCGCGGTGGGCGAACAAACCGGCGCGATGGACGCCATGTTGCAGAAAATCGCCGACTTCTACGAAGAAGAAGTGGACGCGGCGGTGAAGGACCTGTTGACGGCTCTCGAACCGGTGATGATCGTGTTCCTTGGCGTGGTGGTCGGCGGCGTGGTCATTTCCATGTATTTACCGCTGTTCTCGCTGATCGGCAAGCTGTCGGAAGCGCACTAGGACAGGCAAACAAATTCGCCCGCTCTTGGGCTAACTCTCAACCGGGCTACAGGAATCCTGTAGCCCGACTTTTTTCATCTAAAGACATGCGCCCCGAGGGGGCTTGTGGCGCGCGACGAAATCATGCAACAGAGTCCCGGCATGAGAGAGTGGCTAGACTGGCTCACGCGTGTTCGTCTATTGATGATCACGCTGATCCTGGCTGTGGGCGTGGTGTGGCCGCAGTACGTGCAGGCCTCCGCCGGGAACCGATTTTTCCTTCCACTGATTATTTTCTGGATCACCCTGGGTATTCTGCATTTGATTTTGCTGCGCTGGTTTCCGGCGGCGTCGTGGCAGCGCGGATTGCAGGTCGCCAGCGACGTGCTGATGGTTTCCGCGCTGGTGTACACCACCGGGCTGCAGGAGAGTTACTTCATCTCGCTGTACCTGCTGGTGATTATTGTGGCCAGCATTCTGTTTTCGCGAAGCGTGGCGTTCGCCACTGCGGCGATGTGCCTGCTGCTGCTGGGAGTGATGGCGGCGCTGGCCTATACCGACAGGATTCCGCATACGTATATAGGAATCGCCACGGCGGAAAGCCTGCGCATATGGTTTCTGAGCAATTTGTTCGGGTTTCTGGCGGTGGCGTACCTGGCGAGTTTGCTTTCGCAGTCGCTGCGCCGCAAAGGGGCGGAGCTGGACGAAAAGCGTGAAGAGTTGCTGGACCTGCAGGACTTCACCGAAGACATAGTGCATTCCATGCGCGGAGGTTTGCTGACCACCGACCTGGAAGGGCGCATCCTGCTACTGAACCGCACCGGGGAAGAAATTCTGGGATACCGCTTCGCGGCCATTCGCGGGCGGATGGTGCAGGAAATCAATCCGGACTTCTGGCTGCCGGGGCCGGACTCTGGCGGCAACGTTTCGCGCCGGACGGAGATCGACTTTCGCACGCCGGAAGGGCAGCAGCGTTATATCGGCATCAGTGTGTCTCCCCTGCGTTCGCGGGACACCAGCCGCAGCGGGTATGTATTCAATTTTCAGGACCTCACGGAGTTGCGGCGCCTGGAACAGGAAGTGGCTACCAAGGAACGCATGGCCGCGCTGGGGCGGCTTTCCGCGGCTATCGCGCATGAGATTCGGCAGCCGTTGACGGCAATGGCCGGTGCGGTGAAGGAATTGGCGAGGCTGGTTCCGCTGGAAGAAGACGAAAAACACCTGGTAAATATTGTCAGCCGGGAATCCGAAAGACTGGACCGCATCATCACCGACTTTTTGAAATACTCGCGGGAAAAAACGTACGAGTTTCAGGATGCGGACGTACGCTGGCTGCTGGATGAAACGTTGACGCTGATCGAGAAAAAGCCCGAATTCGGGTCTAACTTTCGCATCGCGCGAAACTACAACGGAGAAGCGCTGCATGCGCATGTGGATGCCAGCAAGATCAAGCAGGTCTTCTGGAACCTGTGCGACAACGCGTTGCGCGCCATGCCGGAAGGCGGAACGCTTACGGTGCGCATCGAAGGACGGCCATTCTGGCTGCGCATTGCGTTTTCCGATACCGGAGTGGGGCTGGACGCCCGGCAGCGCGCCAAGATTTTCGAGCCGTTACAGTCGGAGTTTGAGGGCGGCACGGGACTGGGGCTTTCCATCGTGTATCAGATTGTGCAGGCGCACAGCGGGCGGATCAGCGTGATTTCAGAAAAAAATCGCGGCGCGGAATTTATCGTGGAACTGCCGCGGGTTGCGTGAGGGCTTTATGCAAGGTGCTAAGACGGCAGTGAAAGAAATCGCGCGGGAGATGCCGCACATCCTGGTGGTGGATGACGAGCGCTCCATCTGCGAGCTGCTGGAAATTACCTTTCGCAAGGAAGGCTACCGCGTGGAAGTGGCGCACAACGTGGAGAGCGCCAAGCGCAAACTGGAATCGCAGATTTTCGACATTATCATTTCGGATGTGCGCATGCCCGGCGAAGGCGGAGTCGATTTGCTGAAATTTACCAAAGAGATTGCGCCGGCGTGCTTCTTTTTGTTGATTACCGGCGTACCTACGGTAGAGACGGCGATCGCGGCGATTAATTCCGGCGCGGACCGTTACGTCATCAAAGATCACGAGCTGGTGGACCAGTTGCGACGTGCGGTGCATGAGGTATCGGAAAGTCTGCGCTGGAAAAAAGAAGCCGGCTATCTGCGGCGCGAGCTGCGCAGGCTAACGGGACTCGACAATATTATTGGGCAAAGTCCCAAGATGCGCGCGATTTTCGAGTTGATCCAGACGGTTGCGCCGCAATCCAGCCGCGTCCTGATTACCGGCGAGAGCGGAACGGGTAAGGAACTGGTGGCGCGGGCGATTCATGAAAACAGCGCGCGGGCGCAGGCACCGTTTATCACTATTAACTGCGGAGCCTTTCCCGAGACGTTGCTGGAGTCGGAACTTTTCGGATACATGAAAGGCGCGTTTACCGGCGCTAACGACAATCGCCATGGACTGTTTCAGGCGGCGCACGGCGGCACGCTCTTCATGGATGAGATCGGAAACATGAGCCTCACCATGCAGGTGAAACTTTATCGTGTGCTGCAGGAGGGAAAGGTTCGGCCCATCGGAAGCACGGAAGAAAGCGATGTGGATGTGCGCATCATCGCCGCCACAAATAAGGATTTCGAGAAAGAGATTGCCGAAGGGCGGTTCCGCGAGGACCTGTATTACCGGCTCAGCGTGATTCCCGTGCACTTGCCGTCGCTACGGGAACGCCGCGAAGACATTCCTTTGCTGGCACGACACTTTTTGGAAAAATTCCGAACACTTATGGAAAAACCGATCGAGGGGCTATCGCCGGAGGTGGTGCGCCGGCTGGAAGGCTATGAATGGCCCGGTAACGTTCGAGAGCTGGAGAACACCATGGAGCGCGCCGTAGCGCTGGAGACTACGCCGGAGATTACCCTGCGGGTGCTACCCGACCGGATTGCGGGATATGCCAGTACCGGCGCCAGCGTGGGCAATGGTAACGGAGACGGGGCCTTTCCGGCGGAGGGCGTCGATTTTGAGAAAGAAGTGGCCGACGCGGAGCGGCGCTACCTGCAGGGGGCGCTGGAGAAGTCGCATGGGGTTCGCACCCAAGCTGCGGACCTGTTGAAGATCAGCTACCGGTCGTTCCGGCACTACGCCAAGAAGCACAATCTATAAGAAGGCAAAGTATTAAGGATAGGAAGCTGGTGAGCGGTCGATTTGTGTCAGTTGACCATGACAGAAAGTGTCACTTTTAGCCTGATTTGGCGAAGCTTCGAGGCCACCTCAAATTGACGCAGTCACTTGGACCGCCCGTATAGTTATGTTGTTACACGACTTAAGTGGACAATGCGGCAGGCGGTACTACTAGTTTCAGATTGGCACATGACTTGCCCTAGTGTAGGTGTGCTCTGGCACTAACGAAATACTCTCAATTCATCTCTCAAGGAGATACAACAGTCATGAAGAAGCAAAAGGGTTTCTCTCTTATCGAGTTGCTGATCGTTGTGGCGATCATCTTGATCATTGCCGCGATCGCGATTCCGAACTTGCTGCGCTCACGTATGGCGGCGAACGAAGCTTCGGCGGTTGGTTCAGTTCGTAGCATCAATACTGCTGAAGTTTCGTACGCAACGACCTACGGCCAGGGTTTTACCACTCTGGTGCAGCTTGGCGGATTGGCATCACCTTGCGTGGCAGGCGTTGGTAACGGTTGCTTGATTGACTCCGTACTGTCGGGCGGCATCAAGTCTGGTTATACCCTTTCAGCGCTTCCTAACACCGGTGCGGGAACGGTAGCTTCCCCGTTCGTTGGTTATGAAGTGAACGCCACCCGCGTCTCGGCTTCCACCGGAACGCGCGCGTTCTGCTCCGACCAGTCTGGCGTGATCCGCTACAACACGACCGGCGGCGCCATCGGTACTGGTCTTGGCGCGTGCGCTGCAATCGTTACCATCCTCCAGTAAATTGGTTGGATGTGGTTCTGGCGGGGAGGAAGGCAACTTCCTCCCCGTTTTCTTTTGTGGCGCCGTGAATGCCATGAATGCGGATCAAGGATAACAAGGATGGTCAGGCCAGGTGTCGATGTCAGGAGTACCCAGTCATGTCGAAGGAAAAGGGTTTCTCTCTTATTGAACTGCTGGTGGTGGTGGCGATCATCCTGATCATTGCGGCCATTGCCATCCCGAACTTGCTGCGGTCGCGTATCGCAGCGAATGATGCTTCGGCGGTGGGCTCCATACGAGTGATCGCCAGCGCGGAAATTGCTTATTCCAATGCGTACGGAACCGGATTCGCTACGTTGCTGACTCTCGGCGGGGCCGCGCCTTGTACGGCAAGCGCAGGAACGGCATGCCTGATCGACCCAATCCTCAGTGTGGCTCCTTATACCAAGTCGGGCTTTGCTGTCGCGGCGGTGCCGAACAATGGCGCGGGTACGGCGGGCAATCCGTATCTGCAGTACGAGGCCAACGCGACGCCAACTTCGGTGGTGAACGGCTCGCGCGCGTTTTGCACCGACCAGTCGGCGGTTATCCACTACGTGTTGAACAGCGTCGTGGCGATCGGCACCGGCCCGGGCACGTGCGCAGGCGTGGCGAAGACGTTGCAATAGGCGACGGTTCGGTTGTGGCGGACGGCTAGAGGGCGATTTGTGCCCCTCGGGACTAGGGTCGCGGCGGCGCAGCGGTTATGATCGTGAAGTATGAGGCCCGGTCCAACTTTTCGACGGTCGCGAATTACTCGTTCTGTCTGCCGCTTGTTTATCGCCTGCACCGCTTTCTTGATTTTCTCCCAAACACAAGTTGCCCAAAACGATGCGCTGCGGCCGGTGCGTTTGATGGAGCGGCGATATCGCGCGGCGAAAAGACTACAGGCGACATTTCTGGAGCAGTACACGGAAAGCGGGAAGATGATGCGCGCGGAGTCAGGCATCGCATACTTTGAGCGGCCGGGGAAAATGCGCTGGGAATATGCGGCGCCGGAACACAACGTTTTTCTGATTGATGGCAAGACGGCGTGGTTTTATGTGCCCGCGGACCGCACCGTGACGCGTGTGCCGGCCAAGCAAAGCGGGGACTGGCGAACGCCATTGGCACTGCTGGCGGGCGAAATGAAGGTTTCGCGGGTGTGCGCGCGGATTGAGCCGGCTGGCGAGGAAAAGCCGGAGACGGCCGAAAATTCGCTCTTCACGTGCACGCTAAGGGGAACTGATAAGGCGAAGTCTTCCAAGAATGGCGAGGGCACGGGCGAATCGCCGGGCCAGGCAGGTTCAGTGCTGCTGGAAATCGGACGCGAAACGGGCGAACTGAATCGCATTGTGGTTCGCGATGAGGGCGGCGTGGGCGTGGAATTTCATTTTGCGAAGTGGCAATACGACCCGCCTATTTCCGAGGTTTTATTTCACTTTGACATGCCGCGCGGGGTGGCCATCGTGAATGCCGAAGCGCTGGCGGGAGCTGGAGCAACGGAATGAGCGTCCGGGACTACGGGTTGCTCGTACTATGACAAAATCCCCACGCGCAAATTCGGTGTGTGGGCACCCGAACTAGCGGAAGTGTAAAGCGATGCAGGCTTCAGGGATTGAAGCCCCGGCCTCCAAGAGACCCCATTTCCGGGAAGGAACGGCCAACCATCCCCCGCGGCGCAGCATACAACCTAGTTGGGGTAAACTGAGAGTCTATGGGGGAATTTGTCTGCCGCGTGGCGGATGCTAACGGGCGTGTATTTTCGCACGTAGAGGCTGCCGCAAGCCTGGACGAGGCGCGCCAGAAAATGGTGGACCGGGGTTTGTATGTCTACTCCGTGGATACGCGCGGAACCCTGACCGGCTTCCTGAACCGCCGCAGCCAGCGGCAGGTAGGAGGCTCAGACTTCCTGATCCTCAATCAACAGTTCAATACCCTCATCAAGGCGGGACTTCCCATTCTTCGCGCGCTGGACCTACTGGCCACGCGAGCCACCACGCCGAAATTGCGACCGGTGATCACGCAAATCCGCGACCGGGTGCGAGAGGGCAAATCGCTTTCCGAGGCAGTGGATGAAGCGGGCGTTTTCTCCAAGGTGTATTCCACGGCGATTCTGGCGGGTGAGAAAAGCGGAAATCTTTCGGGCGTACTGGAATATTACATTGCGTATCAGAAGGTAAGCACCGGAGTACGCAAGAAGATCCTGGCCACGCTGGTGTATCCGGTGCTGTTGATCGTAGTGGCCACCATCATCGTGACGTACCTGGTGACCGCGGTGGTGCCGAAATTTGCGGTGTTGTACCGCGATCTGGGTGTAGAGCTTCCAGCGCCGACGCGCATGCTCATCGCGCTGACGGTCGATTACCGCTTCGTGGTGCTGGGCACCATCGCGGCGGTATTTGCGACGGCTATTGGAGTGTATATCTGGTCGCGCACCGACGAAGGGGGTGCGGCGTTCGATCGCTTCAAATTTCGTCTGCCGATCCTGGGCGACACGTTGCTGAAATTCCAGGTGGCGCAGTTTTCGCGCACGCTGGCTACGCTGCTGAGCGGCGGAACCACGCTGGTTACCGCGCTGCAGACGGCGTCCGATTCGCTGACCAGCAAGCTGCTGCGCTCGACGATTTTGCGCGCTACGCAAATGGTTCGCGAAGGCGAATCGCTGCACAGCGCGCTGGCTTCACGGCGGGTAATGCCGGACATGGCGCTGGACATGATCGAAGTGGGTGAAACCAGCGGCGCGCTGGGCCCCATGTTGACCAGCATCGCGGAATTTTACGAAGAAGAGGTCGCCCTGCGGCTGGGGGCCATGGTGTCGATCATCGAGCCTGTTATTCTTATATTCATGGGAATTCTGGTAGCGTTCATATTGATTTCACTTTATTTGCCGATATTTTCATTTTCGGTGATGGGTAAGTAGGACCAATGGCAACCACGGATTACACCAATATAGCGGCGGCACCGGGCGGCGCGGACGAGCAGCACGAGCGCGACCACGCCGTGAAACTGGCGCAGCGGTATCGCTGCAGCTTTGTGGACCTGCGCGAGCAGCGCATCGATCCCGAACTATTCAGAACCATTCCCGCGGACCTGATGTTCCGCTACAACTTCGTGCCGCTGGAAGTGCACAACAACCTACTGTCCATCGCGGTAGCGGATCCCAGCCAGGTGCTGCTGAGCGACGAGCTGCCGCTGCTGCTGGGAAAGAAACTGGCCATCAAGGTGGCCACCGCACACCAGATCAGCGACCTGCTGAAACGCACGGAGCAATCGCAGCGCGTGCTGGAGCAGGCCACCGAAGCATTCACCCTGCAGGTTTCGAAAGACGACGAGGAGAGCGAAGAAACGATTTCTGGCGACCGCCTGACGCGCGACACCGCCGTCAGCCCGGTGGTCCGGCTGGTAGAAACGGTAATCTTCACCGCGCTGGAGCGGCGCGCCAGCGACATTCACATCGAAGCGCGCGATACCGAAGTGGCGGTGAAATACCGCATCGACGGCGTCTTGCAGCATGCCATGCAGCCTATCGCCAAGGAGTGGCACTCCACGGTAATTTCGCGCATCAAGGTGCTGAGCGATCTGGATATTGCCGAACGCCGCGTGCCGCAGGACGGGCGCTTCCGCGTGAAGTACAAAGGACGCTTCATCGACCTGCGCGTTTCGATTATGCCCGCCAGCCATGGCGAAGATGCCGTACTGCGCGTGCTGGACAAAGAGACGCTTTCCGAGAAATTCCAGAGCTTGAGCCTGGATGTGGTGGGTTTTTCCGCGGACGAGATGCGGCGGTTCCGACGGTATATTCGCGAGCCGTACGGCATGGTGCTGGTGACCGGGCCGACGGGATCGGGCAAAACCACTACGCTGTACGCCGCGATCAACGAAATCAAGTCCGACGAAGACAAGATCATCACCATCGAAGACCCGGTGGAATATCAGCTGAAGGGAATTACGCAGATTCCCGTGAATGAGAAAAAGGGGCTGACCTTCGCGCGGGGGTTGCGCTCCATCTTGCGCCACGACCCGGACAAAATCATGGTGGGCGAAATTCGCGACCAGGAGACGGCGCAAATCGCCATCCAGTCGGCGTTGAC
>JBBSFG010000088.1:0-11780 GCA_038238965.1 Candidatus Acidiferrales bacterium
ATGGAACTGATTGAACACAATGGGCTTAGTTGCTTATCCACATGGCATGCCGAGTGCTCCCTTTACTGCCGCAAGATCCGTGCAACAATCTGCTCATGAACATGGCAAATTCCGCCGAATGAGCACGAACCCGAAGAAAATCCACATCGTGTTTCACGATGCCGGCGGCGGGCATCGCAACGCCGCAATTTCCCTGAAAGCCATCATCGAACAGCAGAACCGTCCGTGGCAGGTCGAGTTAGTGCAATTCCAGGAATTGACCGATCACCTCGATGTGTTGCGGCGTGTGACCGGCATTCGTATTCAGGAGCAGTACAACACGATCCTGCGTAACGGCTGGACGCTGGGTGCCACCAGCTTGCTGCGTGTGCTGCAAGTGGTGATTCGTATTTTTCACGGGCCGATGGTAAGGCTATTGGAAAAATACTGGCGCGCGCATCCCGCAGACCTGCTGGTTTCGGTGATTCCTCACTTCAATCGCGAATTGCACGAAAGCTGGGCCAACGCGTGCCCGGGCAAACCGTTTGTGACCTTGATTACCGACCTGGCGGATTTTCCGCCGCGTTTCTGGATTGAGCCGATTCGCGATCAATATGTGATTGCCGGAACGGAAAAAGCCGCGGAGCAAGCGCGCACGTTCGGTCACGACGCGGAGCACATTTTCAAAACTTCGGGGATGATTCTGCGGCCGGATTTTTATGCGGAAGAAAATGCCGATCCGCGCGAGCTCCGGAAACAGATGGGGCTGCGCGAAGATTTGCCAACCGCGATAGTGCTTTTTGGCGGCTACGGATCGGGAGTGATGTACCAGATCGCGCGGCGGCTAGACAGGGAAGCGGTTGCGGTGCAACTGATCCTGATTTGCGGGCGCAACGAAAAACTTGCCGCGAAGTTTCGCGCCGACTCCTGGAAATTACCGGTGCATGTAGTGGGATTCACAAAAGATGTGCACAGGCTGATGCGCGCGGCGGACTTCATGATCGGCAAGCCGGGACCGGGAAGCATCGCGGAAGCGATGATGCGGCAATTGCCGGTGTTGATTGAGTGCAATGCGTGGACGCTGCCGCAGGAACGCTACAACGCGCAGTGGGTGCGCGAAAAAGACGTGGGCATTGTGCTGGATAATTTTCGCCAAGTGATAGCCGGGGTGAAAAACATGCTGGAACCCGCGACGCTGGCGCGTTTGCGCAAAAATGTGCGGGCGCTGGACAATCGAGCGCTTTTTGAGATTCCGGAAATATTGGCGCGGGTGATGGTAGAAACGGCAGAAAGGCGCGCTGCGGGAGCGGAAACGCCTACTGCATTGAAAAGTAACGACATCCCTACCACCGTAAAATAACTGAACGATAATATAACTGAAGAAATATGAAAAAATGGAATTGTCGACGCGCCGACAATTAAAGTAATACTTTAAGTATTGAGTGGCGCGGTTCGAATAAACGCCGCTCTCGTTTGTTACTGTGAATAAAAGGGTTGTCCCTTTGTTTACAAAAAGCGCGTTCGAATGATGACGCAGAAAGGCGATATTTCATTCGAACGGATGCTGAAATCAATCAATCCGTTAATTATTTTATGAGTTGGGCGTGCTCGGCGTGATCGGGATGGCGCAGGTGTGGGCCGGTGCCGGATTTATCGTGGGGCGGCTGGAAGCGCGGCTTCATGCAGGTGGTGGAGAGCCACAGGACGGCGCGTTTTTTGGCGTCGCACATTTTGGTGCAGCCGCGGCGGGTCAAGGCTTCATGGCAGTGGCAGTAACATCCGGCGGCCGGAACGGCGCGCAGCCGAACGGGCACGTCACCATAGAGGGCAGCCATTGGCACAAGGACACAGGCGATCAGCGTGAGGAGGCGAATGCGGAAGCGAGGGCGCGAGATGGTGGAGGAAAGCTGCCAGCTCATGGTCCATGTTGCGGCGGGACGAGAAAAAAACCCATAGCTCGGCGGGTGCAGGAAAAGGCATTACTAACGTTCTAGAACTAGGTTGGGACCCGGTGGTTTGGTGTGATCGAGGAAAAACGGCAGGTTGGTCAGTTCTGCTTTATGAATTGAACAGCAGATTCCTCACCCGACACGAGGGCAGACCCGCCGGAAAGTGGCGGGATTCGGAATGACTCGTCGCGCGTGTTTTGCGATGGTGGGGATGGTTAGCCAGTGGACGAGAGAAGCGTTGAAATCCCGATTGGGGTTTCGCGAGTTCCAAATTGAAGCGCGCCTTCAATATGGGAAGGACTCAGTTCGGTGCCAAAAAACTAAAACGAACATAGGAAGGCGCTTATTTGGGCGGAGCAACCGAAGCACGATGGCCGTGCGCATGCAATAGTCCCGAGCGTTGGCGCGTTTTACATGACGAGATGTAAAAAGCGGTGAGCGAGGGGGAAGGGGCTTGCTCATCATTTTTTGCAAATCGTTCCCACCTGCCTCTGAGAGGGAAGCTAGGATGGATGACCCCACGCGTCGGTGTGAAAACGACACTGACAATGGAACGCGCCTTCTCGGGGCTCCCGGTCCCAAGCGGGGGCCCCATTTTTTTTGTGAGGGAAATTTCTCTTGTGCTCTGATCGCGTCGACGCGTACAAGAGAAGCAAGAAGGATCAGGACCTAAACAACAGATTCCCCGCCCATGACCCGGCGGGCAGGCTCACTCGCCAAACCGCGTCTGGATTGAGAATGACTTCCGTGGGCATTAAGAGACTCGCCGCAGGAGATCAATATCAAAAGTTTTCGAGCATGGCGATATTTCCGTCTCTGGTCCAGGTCTGAATGAACAGACGACGGCCGTCCGGGGATGGAAGAGCAAGAATTTCGCAGCAAGATCCCAGATTCTCCCAAAGCATTTCGGCGTGGCCCTGAAGATCCAGGCGAAACACTCTTTTGGCGTTGTGGGAGCCCGTGCCGATGAAAAATCCACTGCCATCCGCAGTCCAATGAAACGATGTCACGTTCTCGACGCCTTTGATCTGGACCTGGCGCAAGAGGTGGCCGTCAAGAGCAAGGATGTAGAGCGGCGATGACTCCGTCCGCAGAATGGCGACGCGCCTGCCTTCCGGAGCAATGTCCAGCCACCAACTGTCATCGCCGGCGACCAGATTGAATCGGAAAAGTTCGGCGCCGCGGCCTTTCGCCGCATCGAAATTTGTAACGATTAACTGTCGTCCATCCTCTGTTGGTTCGCCAATCACGCAAGCGCCCGCTTTTGGGCACGTGAGCAGGCTATACGGAGCGGCAACAAATAGTTCTCGCGAAACTCCCCCGCTCGAAGAGACGCGCATCACAGGCTCAGGACCGCGATTTGGCCAGGGACCATTCTTCCCAATTCCCAGGTAAACGATGTTTTGACCGCCGGGGACGACATTCGGATTGCGCCCGTAGCCTTCGGTAACAATCGGTTCATCCACATCCTGGTCCAGGCGTTGTTTGTAAATGCCGAATCTTCCGGTGCGATTGGAGACCGCGAAAAAAGTATTGCTGTCCATGGCCCAATCGACGACCGCATCCGATACGTCGCTGCGCGGAAAATGACGCACGTTCAAGACGCGATTCCCTCGATTGGATAAGTCGGCCAGGAATGAACTCAACTTTGCTTCGGATTTGACAAAGGTTAGAAGCTTGCCATCGCGCGTCTCACTCACGGCGTCCAGGCAGGATTTAGGCCAACTGGTGAGGCGTGACGGTTCGCGGGTGGGTAGGCCCGTCCGAGAATCCAGGCGCACCGCCCAAGAATTGCACAGACCGGTGATGGATTCTTCCCGCGAGAATAACAAGCGGCCATCATTCATCCAGAAAAAGTCATGAACGGATGCGGTATCAACAGGGATGCGGGTGGGCAAAGAATCAGCGGGCTCAATCGCGCGGCTCCATAACGAAACTCCGGATGGATCGGCCCTGGAGTAGATAACCCGCTTGCCATCCGGGGACCACCTGAGATTGGCCAGCGCGCTGTCGTCATTTGTTTCGATAAGTTTGCGGGGCTGCGAGCCATCGGGACGCATCAGCCAGATTTCGCGGTCGCCCAATTTTCCTTTATTGGTTCCGAAGCCGATGAGCGAGCCATCAGGCGAAACGGAATAGCCGACGGCGGAATCGCGGATTTTCCGGGGCGACTCGCCAAGTGACGAAGCGATCCAGATGCTGGATTCCTGAGAGTTCCACAAGGAAGTATCGATACCGGAATCGTGGGCGTTTACGACGAAGTGGGCGCTGTCCGGCAACCAGGACACGCATTGCCACCCGATATTCCTGCCCTTGAATTCCGAGGGCTGGGAAATTTCCCGGGTTTCGCCGGTTTTGACGATCTTCAGATAAATATGTTTGGTATCCGCGTAGGCGAGGTAAATGCCATCGGGTGAAATCTGGCCGCTGGTGACGCGGTTTTCGAAGGAATTCGAAGTAAGCGCCCGGTAGAGTGGCTCGCGGGATGCCGATCCCGCAGTCGAAGTCGTTCTCAGGAGCCAAGGAGTCACGCCTGCAATGAACAAAACGGCAGCAATTCCGGCCATTACCAGCGTGCGATTCTTGGCGTGCGAATGTTTCGTAACGCCCAGGTTCTGCAAGGTAACGGCATGGTCGCCATTTGCATGTGTTCGTGGCCGCTCAATCCATTCGACAGGCATTTTCCAGCGATAGCCGCGACGCGCGATGGTGTCGATGAAGCGGGGGTCTTCGGCGTTGTCGTTGAGAGCACGGCGTAAGCGGTTCATGGCCGCGCTGATACTGTGCTCAAACTCGACGCTGGTGCCGGCCGGCCACAGGGCGGAACGAATGTCGTCACGGGTAACCAAGTTTTGGGGATTTTCCAGCAGCATGGACAGGATGCGGAAGGGCTGCTCGGAGAGTGCGACAGGTTCGCTGCCGTTATGGCGAAGTTCGCCGGCCTGCATATCGAGCTCAAAAGAGCCGAAGCGAGCAATCCGGGAGGTTCTTGGTTCGTTGGGACGCAATTAGCACCTGAGAGAGATATTAATAAGGTGCGTAATACTATTCGATTTTGCGGGAATTTTACACTGGCTGATTTTTGTTGGGTCCCAATCTACTGGAAAGAATATAGATACTCGAATGACGAGAATATGACGCAGATTTGACCCCGTTCGCATTGCCCTGGCTTCGCAAAATCGTTTACATGATCGACGCAAGCTCTTTCAACACGAATGCCAAATCAAGAGAGAGCGCTAGGAGCCAGCGTGGGCAAGCTACATCCTTTCTTTGCCGCTTTTATTTTCGTTTTTGCAATCGCAATCCTTCCAGCAGCGCGCGGGCAGGACGCAGCCGCGGCATCTACTTCCATGCATTCGTCGCGATACCGGCTTGTGGACGTCGGCACGTTAGGCGGCCCCAACACTTATCAGCCCTTCGGATTTGCGGATGACTTTTTTACGGAGAGAGCCGTTAGCGCACGGGGAGTGTTCGCGGGCTTTTCGGATACGCCGGACAGCGATCCATTTGACCCGGCCTGTTTGTTCGATTGCTTTATCGTCCATGCTGTCGAATGGAGAAACGGCAAGCTGATTGACCTCGGTACGATTCCCGGATCGCCGGGAGCCGGCTCGGCAGTTACGTCCATTGCCGCAGACGGGCTTATCAGCGGGATTTCGGAAAACGGCCACATTGATCCGCTCACGGGCGCGCCTGTAATTCATGGGGTGATCTGGATCAACGGGAAAGTAGTCGATCTGGGAACCCTGCGTGGCGGCACTTTCAGCTGGGCAAATAACGTGAACGATTTCGGGCAAGCCGTCGGCTTCTCGAACAATGCAGTCACCGACGAAAATTCGCTGGAAGAGCTGGTGACGGAAACTCGGGCATTTCTGTGGCAGGGCGGTGTCATGAAGGACCTAGGCACCCTGGGCGGCAGCGATGCGACCGCGCTTTTCATCAACGATCGCGGGCAAGTGGTAGGGCAGTCATACACGCAAGATTCGGTACCACCTGATAGCCCGCACTGCGCCGGCACGGCTTTGACGGTGCACTCATTCATGTGGCAGCACGGCTCAATGCAGGATCTTGGCACGCTGGGCGGAAGCTGCTCCTGTGTTTATGGTCTGAATATTCGTGGCCAGGCCGTGGGGCAATCGACAACAAAAAATGACGCCCAAGACCATCCATACCTATGGCAGCGCGGAGAAATGACAGACCTCGGCACTCTAGGTGGCACCTATGGGCTCGCGAGCTGGCTGAGCGATCGAGGAGAAGTTGTAGGAGCCACGACGAATGCGGGAGATCAGGACTTTTTGGCGTTTCAATGGCAGAACGGCAAGATGAAGGAGCTTCCAAGCCTGCCGGGAAACCGCTGCAGTGTGGCGGACGCGATTAACCTCGAAGGACAAGTCGTCGGGGGGTCGGGAGTGAACGAGGCAGCATTTTTTCCGGGTTGCACGGACAGCGAAGAGCACGCAGTTCTGTGGGAGGACGGCAAAGTTATCGATTTGAACGAGTTCGTGCCCCAGGATTCGAACCTAACCCTGAATGAGGCGTCTTATGTCAACGAGTTCGGCGAGATTAGTGGGCTTGCGACACTGCCAGACGGCAGCACGCATGCTTTCCTATTGATTCCATGCAGAGAAGGCGAGAATTGCGAGCGGGTGAAGGCAAGAAGCGCTTCGGATGCAATAGCGAAAGTCCCCGCCTCGACGATGCAACGGTCTCATGTACTTCGCGGCCGGACGTTTTGTAAGAGAGGCTGCAACAGGCGCTAACTTCGGCTGCGGGCAGGACCTGTTTCTTGCGAGATCGGGGCTAGCGTCAAGCGGGCGTCAGGCGGGGATGATTACGTTGCCGGATTGCGGAACGATGCGGGTGACGGCGACGTTGGCGCCGGCCAGGGCGTGGACGACCTGGCTTTGACGGAGGCGCGAGGCGTCGTACTCGAAGGTGATGGTGTTCGAGCCTTCATCATGGCGAAAGCGGCGCAGGCCATACGTGTTGGCGAATTCGCCGAGGTCGGCCATTTGTTTGGCGGTTAACGGAGATTGGAGCTCAAAGGTGATTTCCACGAGAGTCATAGACGGGAATTATAGCAGTGTAGGCAAGATTCGAGGCTGGTGGATTGACGCGGGACGCTGGGAAACAGCGAGAGCTGGCGCTGATGCAACGAGGAAAAGCCAAGGTGGCGCCATGGATAGAGTCGTTTTACTGTCGGCCTGTTTGTTGGCAAGTTTTTTCCAGGCTTGTGGCGGCGGGAGTTCTTCGCCACCGCCTCCTCCGCCACCTGCTGTGGCGACTCATTTTTCCGTAGTGGCGCCAGCCACATCAAGCTCTGGAGTGGCTTTTCAAGTTACGGTGACGGCTCTCGGTGCATCGAATGCCACGGTGACCAATTACGCTGGAACGGTTCATTTCACAAGCAGCGATCCCCGCGCGGCATTGCCCGCAGACTCGGTGTTAACCAACGGAACTGGAAGTTTTTCTGTCAGTTTTTTTACCCCGTCCATGCAAACGATAACCTCGACAGACACGGGGACGGCGACAATCACCGGCGTTTCGAACTCCATAACGGTGAGTGCTGCGCAATTCAGTTCTGTCGGCAGCATGACTTCGGCGCGCGAACTTCATACTGCGACGCTACTCGTCAACGGGAAGGTTCTGGTTGCGGGTGGTAACGACGGATCGACAACGCTTTCCACGGCGGAGATTTTTGACCCGAGCGCCGGCGATTTTACAGCGACAGGAAGCTTGGCGACCGCGCGCCAGGAAAGCACCGCCACGCTGCTCGGCAGCGGTAAAGTGCTGGTCGCGGGCGGATTTGGGGCAAGCGGGCAGGCGCTTACTTCTGCGGAGCTGTACGATCCGGCCTCAGGGACCTTTAGTCCGGCTGGGGCCATGTCCATTCAGCGCGCGGAGCATACCGCGACTCTCTTGAATAGTGGCAAGGTTCTGATCATCGGCGGACTACAGGGATTTGGCAGCACACAAAACACCGCGACCGCGGAATTGTTCGATCCTGACACGGGAACGTTTTCGGCGACGGGCAGTATGACCGCCCCTCGTGGCGGTCACGTGGCAGCGTTGCTCAAGAACGGAACGGTGCTGGTGGCCGGCGGTAACGCTTTAGACGGAAGCATCATAGCTTCAGCGGAAATTTTCGATCCTGTCTCCGGGTCGTTCGCAGCGACGGGGAATATGGGTTCCCCACGTGAATCGTTTACCGCGGCCGTGCTTGCGAACGGAAGGGTATTGATTGCCGGAGGCGATTTGGCTACGAGCACTTACTCGAGCGCCGAGATTTTTGATCCTTCCGCTGAGGCGTTTTCTATTACGGGGCCGATGACAACTCCGCGGCAACGGCATACCGCGACGACCCTCAGCAGCGGCACGGTGCTGGTTATAGGAGGAGATCAGGTTGTGCCTATATTCAACGGCAACCGATCAGGATTTCTTCCCGAGTCCACTGCTATGACTGAATTCTTTGATCCGGGCAGCGGGACATTCACTGGTGGAAATGATCTGTTGCAAGCTCGAGCCAGACACGCGACCACGCTGCTGAAAGATGGCAGCATCCTGGTAACCGGCGGACGACGGGCAAGAATAACGAGCAACAACATACCTTTATCCTTGGTGTTGTCTGAGGCTGAGGTGCTTCATTAGAATTGCCGCGCACGGTCAAAAATTCTTCGCAGGGGCGTACGTTCCTGCGATAACCTCTCTCTAGGCCCTTCCGTGGATACAAGCGAGATACGGGTGCGACGAAGAACTCTCTCATCCGGGGGTGGACAGCGATGATCAAAATGAGTGGCACGGTTAATTCGGTGCTGAAACGCTAAGGGAGCGAAATCTGGTTTGTTATGCCAGATCAAACCGTTTACGAAGCCATTGAAAAAATGGCCGACAAAGGAGTGGGGGCCTTGCTGGTGATTTCCGAGGGCAAGTTTGCGGGCATCATTTCGGAGCGCGACTACGCCCGGAAGGTTATCCTCAAGGGAAAATCTTCAAAGACGACCCTGGTGAAGGAGATCATGACCAGCCCGGTGATTTTCGTGACCCTTGACCAAGCCGTGGATGAGTGTATGCAACTGATGACCAGGAACCGCATACGTCACCTTCCGATCGTGGAAAACGATCAGGTGTTCGGAGTAGTCTCTATCGGCGATCTGGTGAAGTGGGTTGTCTCCGAGCAAGAAAAAACTATCGAGCACCTGGAAAACTATATCTCGTCCAGCTACCCCAGCTGATAATTTTGCCTCTCAGTTATCCGCCGTACGGGTTTCAGGGACCTAGCCGGCGTTTGCCCGCCCGAGAAGCGCTTTCACTGGGGCTTTAACGCAATGTAAACGCGATTCATCTAACATAGTGCTATGGCGGATGGCACTGGTCCTTCTAATCCTAAGAACGTAACAAATCTAAAAACCGTGGGCTTGCCGATTGTGGGGGGAGATGTGCGCGAGAAGGATCCTGTTTGCGGGATGAGTGTCGATCCGGGGAAGGCCGCGGGAAAGCACGAGTTTGGCGGCAAGACTTATTATTTTTGTTCGAAGCGGTGCGCGGAACGATTTGCTGCGGAGCCGGAGAAGTTTTTGGCGGCGCCGGGGGCCGCTGGGATGGGAAGTACGGGCGGCACAAACGATGCTCGCGCCGCCGTCCATAAGAAATCACCGGATGGAGGCGAGACTCCGGCACAAGTCGACGGCGACTCTGTAGAATCCGGCGGGAAGCGTGCGGCGGGGGACTCGCAGACGGACGGCAGCGCGAAATCCGCGAAGTATACGTGTCCGATGCATCCGGAAATTGTGCAGATCGGGCCGGGGGCGTGTCCGATTTGCGGTATGGCGCTGGAGCCGATGGAAGTGTCCGCGGAGGCGGAAGCCGACCCGGAGTACGACTCGATGTCGCGGAGATTCTGGATCAGCGCGGCGCTTTCGCTGCCGCTGCTGGCGATCACGATGGGCGGGCACTGGCTGGCGCTTCCCTGGGGGGCGGAGACGCGGAACTGGATCGAGATGGCGCTGGCGACGCCGGTGGTGGTGTGGGGCGGCGCGCCATTTTTTGAACGGTTCTGGATGTCGCTGGTGCATCGCAGCCCGAATATGTTCACGCTGATCGGGTTGGGGACGGGCGCGGCGTACCTGGACAGTTTGGCGGCGACAATTTTTCCGCAGATTTTTCCTGAGTCATTTCGGGCGACGGACGGTGCGCCACCGGTTTATTTCGAAGCGGCAGCGGTGATCACGACGCTGGTATTGCTGGGGCAGGTGCTGGAGCTGAGGGCGCGGCAAAAAACCAGCGGGGCGATTCGAGGGCTGATGAATCTGGCGCCGCAACAGGCGCACCTGGTGGCGGCGGACGGAAGCGATCGCGATGTGCAATTGAGCGTGGTGCAACGGGGCGACCAGTTGCGGGTGCGTCCAGGCGAGCGGATACCGACCGATGGGGTGGTGCTGGAAGGCGAGAGCGCTGTGGATGAAAGCATGCTGACCGGTGAACCGATTCCGGCGGAGAAATCGGCGGGAGACAAGGTGACCGGAGGCACGCTGAACAGCAGCGGCAGCCTGGTGATGCGCGCGGAACGCGTGGGCAGCGATACGATGCTGGCGCATATCGTGAAACTGGTGAGTGAAGCGCAACGCAGCCGCGCTCCCATGCAACGACTGGCCGACAAGGTAGCGGGATATTTTGTGCCGGCGGTGATTGGCGCGGCGGCGGTGGCGTTTGTGGCGTGGGCAGTGTTCGGTCCCGAGCCGCGATTCGCGCACGCGCTGGTGAGCGCGATTGCGGTGCTGATTATCGCGTGTCCGTGCGCGCTGGGGCTGGCGACTCCCATGTCGATCATGGTGGCGGTGGGGCGCGGAGCGCATGCGGGTGTGCTGATTCGCAACGCGGAAGCGCTGGAGACTTTGGCGAAGGTGGACACGCTGGTGATCGACAAGACCGGCACGTTAACGGAAGGCAAACCGGAAGTTGGCGCGGTGCAGGTGGCTTCGGGCAGCACGTATACGAAAGAGGCGTTGCTGTCGCTGGCGGCGAGCCTGGAGAGTGCGAGCGAGCATCCTCTGGCGCGGGCGATCGTGAAGGCCGCGAATGAAAAGAAATTGTCGCTGGCGGCGGCGGGAAAATTCCTAGCGACGCCGGGCGGAGGCATCGAAGGGGAATTGCTGGGCAAAAAAGTGGTGGTGGGGACGGAGAAATTTTTGCGCGCGCGTGGCGTGGCGTTTTCCGCGGCAGAATTTGGCGCGGCGATGGACCACGAGACGCAAACGCCGGTATTCGTCGGAATCAATGGGAAGGCGGAAGGCGTTATTTTGCTGACGGACCGGATTAAGGAGTCGACGGAGGAGGCTTTGCGTGAATTGCGGGCCGACGGTTTGCGCATTGTGATGCTGACCGGAGACCGGAGGCAAACAGCGTTGCGGGTGGCGTCGCAGCTAGGGATTCAGGAAGTGGAGGCGGGAGTGCAGCCGCACCAAAAGGGCGAAGCGATTTTGCGGATGCGGGAACAGGGACGAATTGTGGCGATGGCGGGAGATGGGATTAACGATGCGCCCGCGCTGGCTGCGGCGCATGTGGGCATCGCGATGGGCACGGGCGCGGACGTGGCTATGGAGAGCGCGGGCATCACGCTGGTGAAGGGGGATTTGCGCGGCATTGTGCGGGCACGGCGGTTGAGTCGCGCGACGATAGGAAACATCAAGCAGAATCTGGCGTTTGCATTTTTGTATAACGCGCTGGGTGTGCCGATTGCGGCGGGAGTGTTTTATCCGGTGTTTGGGTGGTTGTTGAGTCCGATGCTGGCGAGCGCGGCGATGAGTTTTAGTTCGGTGTCGGTGATTGGGAATGCGCTGCGGTTGCGGAAGGTGG